>CAZQMH010000192.1:0-5399 GCA_964594435.1 uncultured Alcanivoracaceae bacterium | reverse complement strand
GTTGTTTTTACAAAAAAATAAATTCGATGGATAAAGCAAAAAGTTGGAGCGTTTTAGCACCAGTTTAACCAGTTCAATGGCACGCATACCATCGGTAATTTGGGCAAAAACACAACAGCCTGCCTGTGGTATAAAAAAGTTTATTTTATGATTATAAATTGCTTTAAGATTATTTAATAACTTTTTGTTATTATTGATTATTTTAATATTCCTATCATAAATTTTATCGTGTTTTTTTACTATTTCAGCCACCAAATATTCATCCACTTGAGAGTTGCAAATTGATAAATAGGATTTAATTTCGAGCAATCGCTTTAGTAATTTTGTATTTTGGCACAACAACCACCCTACTCGCAATCCACCAATGCCATAAGCTTTAGAAATCACGCCGACACTGATGCCTTTAGGGTACAAGTCAGCTACAGCAGGCAACTGTTTGTCAGGGCTGTGCTCAAGCCCTCGAAACACTTCATCTGATAACAGCCAAACACCGTATTTTTCACACAATTCAACGATTTGTTTCAGTTTTGTACGGCTGATTGTGGCACCTGTTGGATTATGCGGAAAGTTGATGACAAAAAGTTTGCAACCTTGTTTGAAAACCGCCTCTATTTTGTCAATATCTAATGACCAGTTATCGCCAAAGTCAAGTGCTAATCGACACACATTACAACCTATGCTTTGTGGAATCTTTAACAAAGGTTCAAAAATTGGCAGCACCACCAAAACAGTATCTTTGGCTTGCAAGAGTGCATGAAAAGCACAAAATAAAGCTTCTTGTGCACCTGCAAATGTCAATACATCACTTGCTTTTAGTTTGTCGTATAAGGTTGTGGCAATTATTTGGCGTAAGTCATAAGAACCTTCATCGGCATTAAACCCTAAATCAAGATGAGTTAAAATTTCTGCCAAAGAAACACCAAGGGTATGCTCCAACTCTTTTTGACTAAAGGCCTGCGGGTTGGTGTTGTGCATTGGTATAAAATTTTTGCCTGCAAATTGACGGGCAAAACGTGTCATTGCTAACACCTCAAAAACCGACTGATTTGGCAATTGTGCTTTCAATTAAAAATATTTCCTTAAATCTAAATTTTTATACATCGAGGCAACATAATCACCGTATCCGTTGTACATCAACGTGTCAATACGTGGATTAAAAAGTGAAAATCCTGCTCCAATACGGCGTTCTGAGGCCTGTGACCAGCGAGGGTGATCGACTTTTGGGTTGACATTGGCATAAAATCCGTATTCATTATCTGCAATTTTTTGCCATGAATTGAGTGGTTGCTTTTCCACAAAAGAAATCTTAACTATAGATTTAATGTTTTTAAAACCATATTTCCACGGTACAACCAAACGCAATGGTGCACCATTTTGATTGGGAAGCTTTTCACCATACATGCCAACGGCGAGAAAGCTCAACTCGTTCATGGCTTCATCCATTCGCAAACCTTCACGATATGGCCAGCCAATGGTGCGACGATTTTGTCCAGGCATTTGCTTAGGGTCGTGCAAAGTTTCAAAATAGACATATTTTGCTTTAGCTGTGGGTTCCAATTGTTTTATCAAGTCTGACAGCTTAAAACCCAACCAAGGAATGACCATCGACCACGCTTCGACACAGCGAAAACGGTAAATTCTTTCTTCGAAATTTTGCTTTTTAAGAATATCTTCCAAATCAAAAACGCCCGTTTTTTTGGCATGACCTGTGATTTCCACTTGCCACGGTTGTGGTTTTAGAGTTGATGCTAATTGTGCTGGACCTTCCTTTGAGGTGCTAAATTCGTAAAAATTATTGTAATGACTGGCGTATTTTTGTTTGGTAATGTCTTCATTCTTAATATTGTATTTGTTGATTTTTGGGTATTTTCCTATTTCAAAGGCTTGGGCTTGCCCTAATAATCCACTGGTCGCTAGGATTGAGGCGGATTTTAGAAAAGTTCGTCTCGATTTATAGAGTTTTTTAGCGGTGACTTCATTCTCTTTAATGTTATTTTTGAATTTCATGGTATTATCCGATTGTTTAGCAATGCTTCATTTGAACATTATTAACGGTATTAGTTTTCACAAATTTATAACATTATGACACAAACCAATAAAATATACAATTTCGCTCCAGGTCCTGCCATGTTGCCTGCAACGGTTAAACAACAAATTATCGAAGACATGCCAAATTGGCGTGGCACCGGTTCTTCGGTGATGGAAGTTTCTCATCGGGGATCTGTTTTTCGACAACTGGTGCAAGAAACCAGTGAACTGATGCGAGAAATTCTTGCCATTTCAGATGAGTACGATGTTTTATTCACTCCAGGTGGTGCTCGCTTGCAATATTCCATGATGCCGATGAGCTTTTCTTCTTTAACAGGCAAAGCCATGTATTTTGTGCATGGTCATTGGGGCAAATCGGCAATTCTTGAGGCACAAAAATTCTGTAACGCTCGCCCGTTAGTGCCTTATGAGCAATCCAAAATTTACACGGGCATTCCTACATACGATAGGGCACAATTGGATGCCAGTTTTGATTATTTTCACTACACCAGCAATGAAACTTTAGAAGGTGTGCAATGGCAAGAGACACCTGAAAACAATGGTATTCCTATGTTTTGCGACATGACTTCGGATTTAATGACCCGTCCTATTGATGTGGATAAATACGATTTAATCTATGCCAGTGCCCAAAAAAATCTCGGTATCGCAGGCATAACCGCGGTAATTATTAAAAAAGAATTGCAACAAAAAGCACCTGGCGGCTTGCCTTTAATGCTGGATTATCGCACCTATTCCAAACACGATTCTTTATGGAATACACCGCCGACATTTCCGTGGTATGTGTTAAATCTTGTATTAAATTGGATAAAAAACACCGGTGGCTTGCAGGCGGTTGCTACACGCAATGAACAAAAATCTAAAAAACTATACGATTTTATTGATAACAGCTCTTTTTACCGTAATGAAGTAACGCCAGCTCATCGTTCGCAGGTTAATGTGACTTTTTTGTTAGCGGATGAAAAACTGAATGATGATTTTGTCCATCAGGCGGATAAAGTTGGGATTAAAGCCATAAAAGGTCATCGAGCCGTTGGCGGTATGCGTGCCAGTTTGTACAATGCCATGCCTATTACTGGCGTGAATGCCTTGATTGATTTTATGACAGATTTTGAGAAAAAACATGGATAACAAGATAGACTTATCGCAATTAAGAGAGCAAATTGACGGCATTGATACTTCTATTCAGCAGTTAATTTCAAAGCGGGCAACCATAGCGGCTCAAGTTGCCAAAACCAAAGCCAAATCTAAATCTGGCGGGGCATTTTATCGCCCTGAACGTGAAGCCCAAGTATTGCGAGCCGTTAAAAAACGCAACACCGGCCCCTTGCAAGATGAAACCTTAGTGCGGTTATTTCGCGAAATCATGTCGGCCTGTTTGGCACAACAAAAACCTCTAAATATTGCTTATTTAGGACCTGCTGGAACATTTTCAGAGATGGCAACCTACAAATATTTTGGTCATTCTGTGGCAGCCATGCCAGTCACCAGTATTGATAGTGTTTTTGCTGAAGTGGAAGCTGGTATTGCTGATTTTGGCATGGTTCCTGTTGAAAATTCTACCGAGGGAGCGGTCAATAATACTTTGGATATGTTTTTGTCCTCGCCTTTAAAAATTTGTGGCGAATTGGATTTGCCCATTCATCATAATCTCATGAGCCGCAATGAAAATTTAAATGATATAAATACGGTATTTTCACACCGCCAATCTTTAGCCCAATGCCGTGGTTGGTTGCGTGAAAACATTCCTCATGCCGAATGTATTGCCGTGAGTTCTAATGCTGAGGCTGCTAAACGGGCACAATTTACCGATCATTGTGCTGCCATTGCAGGCAAGAGTGCTGCCACCATGTATGGTTTGCATATTTTGCACACAGAAATTGAAGACCGCAGCGATAATTCCACCCGTTTTTTAGTTATTGGCAAACAAATTTTGGTGCCAAGTGGCGATGATAAAACCTCGCTTATGGTTGCGGCAAAAGATCAACCTGGTGCTTTGTTTCATATTTTGCAACCATTAAATGAGTGCAATGTTAGTATGACTCGCATTGAATCACGTCCAAGCAAACGAGGCAAATGGGATTATGTCTTTTTTATTGATGTCGATGCCCACAAAGACGATGAAAATCTTGCCAAAGCCCTGCGGATGCTGGAAAGAATTACCACTCAACTTAAAGTTTTGGGCTCTTACCCAAAGTCCGTATAATAGCGTGATTAATCAAAGCCATTGCTAAAAATAGCATCGTAGTTAAAGTCATAAACTGGGGTTAAATTTGCACCATTAACCACACCCAGTGGCGAATAGTTATTGTACAAAGGAAAAACATATCCCAAAAACCGATTGTGCATGCGTTTCATTAAAATTTCGGCAACCACATGCCGATAATCCGTTGTCACTGCCACATCTTGCGATTCAAATAATTGATTGGGTTGCAGACCTGGGAAAGTGCCAAAAATTCCTGGATTGACATTGTCACCAAGAACAAACATAGGGTTACCATAGCCATGATCGGTGCCATTGGAATCGTTTTGGTAGCTTCTTCTACCAAATTCACTTTGGATAACAATGGTAAATTTGCCCGCATAATTGGCAGACATATCATCGTAAAATGCTTTGATGGCATCGGATAATTCTTGAACCAATTCTGCAAATAAGCCTGTGGTGCCTGTACCTTGATTGATGTGCGTATCCCAACCACCTGTTGGCACATAAGCCACTTCCAAATCAACATTTGACTTATGTAATTGAGCAACCGTTTTTAATTTTTCTGCCATACGGGTTGATGGATAGGTGACATTATTATCTGGCACATAGCTGTTCCATGAAATATTGCCAATGATTTCTGCCGCATTAAAGGTTTGGTGAGCAACCAGTTCTGGTAAATTATCGGGACTGCTATAAATATCGGCAACCGTTGCTCGCATGGCATCTTCCCACGCCCAATGACCATAAGTAAGCCCAAATTCCGTCGGCGAACCCATAACCAAGGCCGTAGGATCGCCTAAAATGGCATCGGTTGTGTTGAATGTTGGCACATAACTTGGAATTAAGGCAGTGGCGGAAGTGCTCAAAGAGGAGTTAAAATAACGCGTTAACCAGCCAGAGCCATAATTCAAATTATTGTTTTCTTTGCCCTGTTCGATAAGTGCAACCGATTCAAAGTGGCTACGGTTAGCGGTCATCAGACCTGTGGCATGAATGATTGCCATTTTATTTTGGTTGTACAAATCACGCAGACCTGTGGCATTAGGATGAAAACCAAAGTCACTGACGCCATTGAGCGTTAGAGCCATTGTATTGGGAATATGCAAGCTTGGACGCAAAACATTGGCGTATTCGTTGTAATTGGCAC
>CAZQMH010000191.1:0-5399 GCA_964594435.1 uncultured Alcanivoracaceae bacterium | reverse complement strand
TAGATTACTGCTATTTATTGGACTTTGCTGCATTGCGAGCATGTAATCGTGTTTGCTTATTTTACTCCAATCTACACATTTTTTGAGGCGTTTTTTTAGGATTAAGTCCAACCATATGCGCGTGCTTCTGCCGTTACCATCCATAAAAGGATGGGCGATGTTCATCTCTATGTATTGGTCTATAATTTCATCTAGTGTAGTTTCTGGCATTGCATCTATTTGTTTTAATGCTTTTTCCAAAAAGAGCACCTGTGCAAATTGAAAACCGCCTTTTTCAATGTTTTTGTGTCTAATTTGTCCTGCAAAATCATACAGCCCGCCAAATAAATAGGCGTGAATTTGCTGTAGTCCTTTTGTTGTGCCAACTTCAATACTTTTGATAAAAGAACTTTCGAATAAGGCATAGGCTTTAGTTTTGCTTTTGCCATCAATACTTTCATCGCTGTAGCTGAACCATTGAATAAACCGATTGGCTTTTTTGCTTGGAAATTCTTTAGCTAAGGCGATAATACCTTTGTAATCAAGCATGTCGGACAAGCGATTTTTACCATCGGGTGCGATGAGCTTCAACTGGGTAGTGGCACTAACCACTTCACTTTTTTGTTGCTTTAACTTGGCTTTAAGGTATTTCCAATAATTACGTGATTTTTTATAATCATCTTGGTCAGTTAGCACAGCAACAATATCCAAGACACTAAACCACCATTTGCTATTTTCATCATCCCAAACCGCTCGTACTTCTCGATCATCAAAGAAACGTATAGATATTTTTGCTTTACTCATGTTTTTATTTTATCAGTTTTGTATCAGGATTTGGGAATAATGCTATTCTCCATTCAAATAATCTCTAATAACCTTTAGCAATTCGGTATCATTTGCCAAATCGGAATAGTCGTTTTCTGAAATGGTTTTATCAGCCATCAATGCTTGGTTGGTTTTGATACGAAAATCCACTGCTTCGATAGTGAAATCCAGCATTTTGCCGTGTAACTCAAAATGCCTTCTTTGCAACGGCTCTTCACTTTCACTTGAATTAGCTGATAATTCCGATACTAATCGGCTTTCATCGCATTTAAAAGCGATA
Organism: uncultured Alcanivoracaceae bacterium; assembly: GCA_964594435.1. Classification (GTDB taxonomy): domain Bacteria; phylum Pseudomonadota; class Gammaproteobacteria; order Xanthomonadales; family Marinicellaceae; genus NORP309. The sequence goes on along the minus strand of CAZQMH010000191.1, from coordinate 4,315 downwards.
AAATCTGTCTCTGTTTTGCCTTTTATGTACCAATCATTGCCTGTTATTGGGCATTTTCGTTGTTTGTCTTTTTCTTTTGAACAAGCTCTGTAATTGTGCAGAAAATAATAAGTCGGAACGCCTGTTAATTTTTCGATTAATGCACATAATTCACGACCGATTTTATTAATGGATGAAAAAGGGTCTTGCAGTTGTTGTTCAGCAAATTCCTCATACTCTCCGCTGCTGAGCCAAAGCCCTTTTAATCGTTCATAGTTTTGGTTCCAAAAGTAGATATTGTCATAATCAAGTTCATTATGATCTGTTGCGGGGATTTTATAGACTGGTATGGGCTGATGGGTATCTCCGCACAACAAAGGAGATGCCCAACCCGTACGCAATAGGTAAAAACTTGATTTTTCAGGTAGCTTATAGTTCTGGTAATCCGCATCACGACCTTTGAGATGGTACTTTATTTTTGAGCCTGCATTTTTTTCTATTTGCGTTATAATTTCTATGTTGTAAGGACTGCAATTTTTTTTATCCATTGAATCTAATTCAGGACAAACCACTGCCATACTCAATGTGTTTTGGTTAACAATAACTCGACCGTTTGTCTTTAATATTTGACCGGTGCGTTCTAGATGATAAACATAATCATAGGCAGAATGAACCCAGTCTTCATATTGTTTGTCGTGTTTTTCTTTAAAATTTTTATTCTCAATTATGATCTCGAACCCGTACATAGTTTATCCTTTTTTTGCTAACTGACATTTCATCATTATTCTAACTCATCAAGCAATTCAAAGCCACCAATTATGTCATCTTTTAATACATCAAGCACAATTGCATTCCTGGTTCTTAGGCCGATACCGTCATTATCACTTACCGTTGAGTTTTGCAGGGTAATATAAGAATCAGTGATAAAAATTGCATCTGAGCCGTTAGTATTGGAGGTGATGCTGGAACTAAAAATGCCAATTAAACCACGTCTGACGGAAATGGCAGAGCCATACATATTTGTGAACCGAGGTCTTCTGTACTGTTATTCCTAAAGCTGCTGCCTTCAATTGTTACATTCATATCCACAGTAGACAAAGCTCCGCCCAAATTGGCACTGTTGTTTTCAAACTTTACGTTTTGTATGAGCAAATCAGCGGTTGCCAGAGGCCCTCTGTAAGCGTATATTGCACCACCTAAAGCATTAGCTACTGTTCCTTTGCCATTAATGATGCTCAAATTCTTAATAGTGACATTTGAGTTATAGATATCAAATATAGGCCCGTCTAGATTGCCATCTATAACAGTTGAATTTTGCCCTAATCCAACTATTTCGACATCACTATTGGTTATTTCATATATGCTGGGTAATCTGCTGCTGGTATAAGTGTCAGAATTAAGGAGTATTCTATGCGATCCTGGCAAAGCATTGGTTTCCTGTATGGCGGCAATCAGTGTACAGGTTGATGTAAAACCTGTAGTACAAATTCCGTCTCCAGGATTAGTGTCATCAAAAAAAGAGACAGTGTCATTGACAGTAAAGTCAACAGCACATACTTTAAAAGTACAAAAGATAAATAAAAAGATAAAAATTCGTTTCATGTTGGTTTCACTGTTAGTCTTGGTTACTTATCTATCCGGGAAGAAGTAGAAAAAAGTGACAAGAAATTTGATTAAAATTCAAAATTTCTATTACAGTGCTATATAATGGCTTCTTTTTCACAAATAATACATGCATTTTTTGGTCAGTAATGATGATGGCATCAATGCCACGGGGATAAAGTTTTTGCAACAAGCTTTAAGGGATTTGGGCAAGGTTACGGTTTATGCTCCCAGTGCTGATCGCTCGGGTGCAAGTAACTCCTTAACGTTAGATCGCCCCATTCGTATTCATCAAATTGAAGAAAATCGTTTTTCAGTGACAGGAACGCCAACAGATTGCGTGCATATGGCATTAACTGGATTGATGCAGGAAGAGCCAGATATGGTCGTATCAGGAATTAATAACGCCCCTAACCTTGGCGATGACGTACTTTATTCTGGAACAGTTGCAGCGGCGATTGAGGGACGTTATTTGGGTTTGCCTGCTATTGCTTTTTCATTAGCAACAAAAAAATCAGGACAAAAAGAACGACATTTTGCCACCGCCAGTCATTTTATAAAAAAAATCATAGCCAATGTCCAACAAAACCCTCTGCCCAAAGATACGATTTTAAACATCAATTTCCCAAATTTGCCAATTGCTGAGATTAAAGGCATAAAAGTCACCCGTTTTGGCCACCGTCACAAAGCAGAAAATACGGTACAAGATACCGACCCAAGAGGACATAAAATTTACTGGATTGGACCCGCAGGACCAGAAGCGGATGCTGGAGATGGTACAGATTTTCATGCCATAAAGCACGGCTTTATTTCTATCACGCCGATGCAAGTGGACATGACAAAATACAAAATGATGGATGAACTTAAGGCATGGAGTGAAAAAATAGAATGAACTCCGCACTCGGCATTGGTATGACATCGCAACGCACACGTAACCGCATGATTGAGCGTTTAATAGATAAAGGCATCAAGGACCAACGAGTTTTGGCAGCTATGGCAAAGGTTCCCAGGCACTTGTTTATGGATGAAGCCATGGCACATCGGGCTTATGAAGATACTGCCTTGCCTATTAAACATGGACAAACCATTTCTCAGCCATGGGTTGTGGCAAAAATGACGGAAATCGTTTTGCAACAAAACCCCAACAAAATACTAGAAATTGGCACAGGCTCAGGTTACCAAGCTGCCATTCTTGGGCAACTGGTGGAGACCGTTTTTAGTGTTGAACGGATTGATGATTTAACCAAAACAGCCCGTCGCCGATTTATCAAATTGGGTTATCGAAATGTCAGAACCAAAACAGGCGATGGTTTTGATGGCTGGATAAACGAAGCCCCTTATGATTTGATTATTGCCACTGCCGCACCACAGGAAATCCCACACAAACTTATGCAGCAATTGGTGGTTGGGGGAATATTGCTTATGCCAATGGGTGATAGTAAGGCTCAAAAACTGGTGAAAATCACCAAAACTGAAAACGGTTTTCATCAAGATGATTTAGAGGCGGTCATGTTTGTGCCTTTTTTACAAGGTGTGGTGTACAAGTGAGCAATGTTGTGAAAGTTAGCTTTGTGGTTTGTATTGTGCTGTTTTCGCTTTCTTGCCGCAGGCATTCACCTGCTCCAGTAAAAGATGTTTACCAACAACAGTCAACAAAATACAAGCCAGTTGTGAGTGCCCAATCAGCGGCTGTACAAAACAAATACCACCCTAGATATGTGACGGTTAATAAAGGTGATACGCTATATTCTATCGGTTTTGCTCATGAAATTGATTACAAGACATTGGCTGCTATGAATAATATTTCACCGCCTTATGCCATCTATCCTGGGCAAAAATTAAGACTGTCCTATAAAAAAGGAAGCACGCAGCATTCATCGGTGGTAACGACCAAACCTTTAACCCTAAAAAAACCGCCCACAGCAATAATTAGTACAAATCCAATAGCCACAACCACAATACCTAAGCCACATGTGAACAAACCTGCCCATCAGCCAGTAAATAAACCAAGGACAAAACCAATAACCAAGCCAACTAGCAATAAACCGAGTCAAAGGCCGCAAGTTAAGCCGCAAACAAAACCAATAACAAAACCAATAACAAAACCAACGACCAAGCCAACCCCACGAGCCAATAGCCAATGGGTTTGGCCAATAAAAGGCAAAATTGTGAGTACTTTTTCCAGTACAGATATGACTCGTAAAGGCATTGATATTGCCACCACTGTTGGTAAACCAGTCATCGCCAGCAATAATGGTACGGTGGTTTATAGCGGTGATGGTTTGCGTGGTTACGGCGAGCTTATTATCATCAAGCACAGCAATAATTTACTCAGTGCCTACGCTCATAATTCCGTGCGAACGGTTAAGGAAGGTGAAAAGGTGAAACAAGGACAAATCATTGCCAAAACGGGCAAAGGAACCGATGGCAAACCATTGTTGCATTTTGAAATTCGCCTCAATGGGCAACCGATCAATCCTTTGAAGTATTTACCCAAAAAATAAACGCAGTTCTTTAGCTTGAAAATTTGTACTTAATAATTCTTGGTAAGCGTTTAAGCATGCCAAAAAATAGTACAGTATGCATCCAAGTAATACCAATATTGTCTTTAAAAAGTTTGAAATTTGAAGGAACGTCATCGTGGTAGATGACTTTTGTCGGGCAGTTGATGATTGGCACGTTGGTCCACTTGAGTCAGACGATTATATCGGTGTCAAAAATCATGAGATTGGCA
>CAZQMH010000190.1:0-5408 GCA_964594435.1 uncultured Alcanivoracaceae bacterium | reverse complement strand
ATTGTGTGGAGCGTGCCCGAAGACAAAGCCGAGCATTATTTAACAACTTCTGAGAAAAACTTCCAGCACGGTGTCGCACAAGCCATTGGCAAAGACTTTGGCACGGTAAAACTCCTTTCGCAACGCGCAGCCTTCCCCTTGAGCCAACTTTATGCTCAAGATTACTTCGCCAATCGTATCGTTTTATGTGGCGACAGTGCCCACGGTGTTCATCCTTTGGCTGGACTTGGGGTCAATCTTGGCATTGGCGATGTGCAGTTATTAGCCTCGCTTATTGATAAAAACACATTAAAAGACGAGCAACTTTTGCAACGTACCTTAAAAAAGTACCAACGACGACGCAAATCAAAAGTACAAGAAACCTCCGAAATGATGAGTTTTTTGCATCACCTTTTCAAAGACGACAAATTCCTTAAAAAACCTTTGCGAAATATCGGTATGAAAATCGTCAATAATATGCCTATTAAAAACTGGCTTATGCAACAAGCGGGCAGCTGAACTTAAATTTGATTTGGCAAGAAATAATACTCGCTGCCTTCATGACCTGCATGTTTGATGGCTGAATATTCAGGCACTTGCTTTAAACCTGCCAATGAAGAACGCAAACTGACTTGTTGACTCATGGCTTTGTACATTCTGTAACCTTCCATAACACCGTCGTTTTCATTTAATACATCAATAAAAGCAGAGGCGAAGATGGAATGACCATTACCACCACTGTCGAGTATTGGTTGCAGACCTCCAGATGTTAAAACAGTTCTGGCTTTAACCCGTGAGGTAAATAAAATATCCTCAGGATCAACTTTTTCAGGAAGTGGCGTAATTGGTGAACCCGATAATGTTCCAGAATAACAGGAATCTGCCACGACCATAACATGTTTGGCTTTCATGGCTGCCATAAAATCACTTATTTTAGCATTTGGAATCCATTTTGATTTATCATTTTTTGCCGCATCTGTAGGAATCCAGTAACCTTCCTTGCTTTGAGCATCAATAAAACCATGACCAGCATAATACACCATGAGGTTATCGTATTGTTTTAATTTATTTTGGTAATAGTTTATCGCTTCCAGCATTTGCATTTGGTTGGCATTGGTTAATACTTTGACCTTGTAACCGTATTTTTCCTTTAAAATCTGGCCTATTTTGGTTGCATCTTGTACGGCAGTTGATAAGTTATCTAAGTTGTCATACTTGTTATTGCCAATCACTAAGGCATAATATTCACCCAAATCATCACGTAAACGACGGGTAAATAACTGATCAAAATGGCGAGCTTTTATTTGTTCTAATTGATTACGCACCACCACAAATTGTTGTACATTCTTAGAACCATCTTTTCTTACAGCCACAACATTTACGGGTGTATCACCAGCGGAAAGATTGACGACACCTTCAAAAACTCCGCCATCGGTCATGCTGCCCTTAATGTCACGGTTGTTTATTTTCAGTGCAATAACACCTTGTGGTGGCTTGACCTGACCCATCACCCCAAGTGAGCGGACATTGGCTTGTACAGGAATAGTTTTTATGCCTCGTGTTAAAACAACATCTGGTGTAATAATATCAATGCCTGTGGTTGACGCTTGTGCTAAGTCTTTGCTGATAGTACTGTCCGCAACCTTTGTAACCAAAGTATCAATCACTTTATTTTGTTTGGCTAACTCTTTGTTTTTTCGATTTATTTCAGATTTTAATTGAGCTATCTTAGTGCTTATTGCAGCATCATTTTTCTTGACTTTTAATTGAGCTTGGAGATTTTTTAGCTTAATATTTGACTGTTCTACGTATTTTTTGGTTAAATTATACTCACTTTTAACTTTTGATAATTGGTTGCGTAAATGATTAACTTCTTGCAACAATTGCACTCTTTGGTGCTCTTTGGCTCGTCTTTCACGCATGTTTTTTTCGGTGACCAATTCCAACTTAGCATCTTTTACACCTGAGGCTTGGCGGTAGAGATTGATGGCTTTTGTCGTGTTTTTTGCAACACCCAAACCTTGTTCATAGAGACTGCCTAAATTCAACATCGCGGGGGTATAACCTTGATCCACTGCTTTTTGGTACCACATTGCCGCTGATTGGTAATCGGCATTGCCGCCGAGCCCTTTTTCGTACAATTCACCTAAATAAGTTTGGGCTTTGGCATCACCATCGCGTGCTAAAGGCATCCAAACTTTAGCCACTTCAGAAAAATTCGAGCCATCATAAGCAACATATTCACCGCCTCTTAAGGCACATTTATTGGCACTAATTCGAACCGCCTTCCGTGGTGGCAAGTAGGTCATATTTTGACCAAGCTGTCTTATTTGTTGGGGCAATAAGCAATCGACTATATAGAGTTGATCAGGGGTGATTTGCCCTTTTTTAACCGTTTTTACCGTGGTTGGTGCACCACAGGCGACAATTAACAAGCTGATACTGCTTATTATGGCGGCTTTTAAAAGATTTTTGTTAGTTTTCATAAGTTTCCCCATATTTTTGTGTTTAAAATTCAAAACGTGCTCCTAAGTTAAAGGTTCCTCGGCTAAATCCTTGTAAGCCTATTGTGCTGCGGTAATTGATATAAGCTTGTTTACCGTTAGCGGTGATATACACAATTCCCAGCCCCGCAGAACCATAAGTTCTATCTGGCGAATCGGTTTCGATGATAAATATTTCACCATCGGGTGCTTTGATGAAACGTGCTTCGATATTCGTGCCATCATTTAGACTTTCGTAATTGTAGTCAATATCAAATTGTGGTGTGATAACGCCACTTTTCAAACTGATTGCTTTGGAAACGCGAAGTCCTGCAGACCACAGCAATGAATCAAGCGTTTGGTTGGAAAATTCAAAATTAAAATCCCCTGCTCCTGTTTCGGTAAACCCGCCAATTCGAGTTTTAGCATAGCGTACTGAACCATTGGGTGTAATACTCCAGGCATTTTTGTTAAACGTATAACCCGCACTCAGTGCTACTGAATATTGATTGGCAGTGGTTTTTCCTACGGCGGTTCTGTCAATTGTTCGGTTACCTAAGGTGAAATTAATATTTCTGGATTGTTTGAAATCAGGTTTGCCATAACTGATACGAGCATCCATGTAAAAATTATCGCTTATATTAAAAGCACCATACGCCGTCAGGGTCATACCCGTTGATTTTAGCGAGGCTGAATCGTTATCAATTTGCGAATCAAAATTGGCATAACCTAGTGCCACACCTACAACATGCTTGCTTGAAATTCGGTAATCGAAGCCTGCTGTCAACCCATAGGAATTAAAATCAAAACCCAGTTCTCGACCTGTGGCATCACGTTTACCCATGGAAATAGTACCATTGATAAAGAATCCCCAAGGTGAGATAAAATCATCTTGTACTTTACTGATACCATCGGTTTTTTGGTCGGATTTGTTTAAATATGCCAACATATTTAATGGTATGCCACCATTGCCCATGGAAGCTGTGAGACCTGAGGCACTAAAACCCGAGCCACCACCGCCACGAATTTCTGCTAATCGTGCCCCAACATTTCTAAATTGAGCATTGGCAATTTCGGCCACCGATGTTGATTGCCCAATGACTTCGTTGGGTGTAATCTCCTGCATAACATTATTGACAGTTTCACCCTCGCCTGCTAATGCCGCTTGATACAAATCATCGCACATGCCTTCTAGTGCCCAAAAATACCTTCTGGCACAATAACTGGCAACATTTTTGATAGCACGTGAAGTTTGTTGACTGGCTAAACCTGTTAATGCGGTTTGCATAGCGGATAAAATATCTTCTTCGCTTGGCGATGGATTAATTTGTGCATTAAATTGTGAAGTATTGTTACTCAAATCATTATCAGCCGTGGTCGAGGCAATCACCGCGATGATGTTCAAATCCTCCGATGTTTGCACCACTCTATCGGTGATAACACTAAAGCCCAAAGGCATATGATAACCATTGGGCATGGTATCTGCATTAAACTCACAGGCGATGTTAAAGCCATTAATTTGGCAAGCCCAATCACTGTTTTCTTCAATACTAACACTTCTTATTAAGCCTGTTATTGTGGCATTAACCGTAGGTTTATGAGCACTGTCGGGGCCTTCATTGCGTACATGCAGTCTAAAATCCATACTATCGCCCTGATTGTAGGAACCGTTATTTAAGGATTCTATATTAATGGCTAAATCTGCGGTGTTTTGCTGCACAGGATTAACCACAACTTGGGCGGTGCTGGTATTATTGTTACTATCGCTATCGGTGGTATCGGCACTGATAATCTTTGCTGTATTGGATAATTGCCCTTGTGGCATCGTCACTTGCCCTTTTATTTCAATTTCTCTATCCGCACCATTTGCCAAACTAGCAATACTGCAATCTAGCGTTCCATTGGCTTGCGAACAAGCAGAATCATTAACCGAAATAAAATCAAAACCAGCGGGTAAAACATCTTGCAGGTGAATAGTGGTCGCAGTATCGGGGCCATTGTTGTGTAATTTTATGTTCCACATCAATTCATCACCCGAACTTACAGCGGCTGGGGCAGTTTTTGTAACAAGCAAATCCGCAAGCACCACAGGTGTATTGACCACTTCGACACTGACATTAGAACTGTTATTGTTGCTATTTGTGTCAACGGAATCAGTTACTACGGTAGCGGTGTTAACGATTGCTCCAATTTGTGCGGGAGCTTTAACCCTCAGATGAATAATAGCACTCGTGCTTGCTGGTAATTGTGTTGCGATGCACGTTATTACCGTTGTTCCTGAACAGGTAAATACAGCATCAGCATCAATACTTACAAGAGTAACACCAGCCTGAGACAAATCATCTGTAACATTAATGCCTGTTGCTAAATCTTGGGTATCGAGATTGCTGACTTCAATTTCGTATTCAAATTCACCATTCACAGTTATTTCACTGACATTTGCAGTTTTGGTAAGACTAACATCATGCACAACAGCTTGAGTGGAGGTAATGGTGGTTTGTTCGGTATCGGTTTGTACAATTGTTGTTCCGTTAAGAGCATTGACTGAGGCTGTTAATGTGCCAACAAAATTTGTGGACTGTACATTTAGAGTAACCGCGTTTACAGAATTATTTGGATTAAGGCTAAAACCAGTGGTGGATACACAATGCACGGTTTGAGCAGAGGTGTTAGAACAGCTGAGATTATTTGCCATCGTCATCGAATTTTGGGTTAATTCAACTGGTAACAGCACCTCGAACTCAAGTGAATTCATAGTAGTATTGCCAGTATTATCAAAAGAAACGATATAATCATATGCGGTGCCAACTTCAACTGGATCACTGCTATCATTCAAATGGACGACAAATGCAGCATTGGTTGGTGGGGCAAATTGGATGGTGCGATTCACTTGCGGAACATCATTTGGAACAAAATTATCCGCACTGGTTATTTTGGTTTGATTAG
>CAZQMH010000189.1:0-5434 GCA_964594435.1 uncultured Alcanivoracaceae bacterium | reverse complement strand
GACAAAGTTTTTTGCCCTTAATAAATCACTGTGGGTATAGCTGCGGTATTTTTTTATGGCAAATATTTTTTTGCCTTGTATCAGGCTGTTTTTAATATCTTGCAGTTGTTCGGGTGTTAACTCATGGCTATTCATTGCTACAATTGTGATCACTTATATGTGTAATTCGAGTAACATCTATACTATCAGAAGTGAAGCCAGCAAGCACAGGATTCCAGCTAATTGTTGCATTTTCATCATCAATTTTTGTGAAAGTTAGGGTTCCCCAGTTTGTTCTGTCAATATCATCCGCATTAAAATCAGGTGGAAAACTGCTGCCTGAACTGACGGTTGCGTCTAATTGAGCTGTATTGCCATTGACATGGCCTATTGCGATTATCCAGTATTGTTTGCCTTGATGATAGGTGAACCATGTCATTATCATTTGTGTTTGAGTTGGGGAATTGTCGAGCACTTCTAGCATAAACCCGTGTCCATTTTGCGAGCTGTTGTACCATGTGCCACTTTCACACGCACTGATGCCATTACTTGGGTTGTTTTGTCCAATCGTGGTAATTTTTTTAATGGCTATACTACCATTGTTGTAATCATCCAACACCGATGACCATGATAATTGCCCGTTGTCATCATCGCTAAAATCCAATTGTAACTGTCCCCAAGGAATTCTCTGCACCTCTTGAGCGTCAAAGCCATTGCCAGGAAAATTTGTGCCAGTGGTGATGAGCACGTCAATTGTGCTTTGGTTTTTATCAATCTCACCAATCCCTGTGAGCCAAATGGGTTCGCCATTTAAGTAGCTGTACCACGAGACATATAACTTTTCTTGGTTGTCTTGTTCAATAATTTCAATTTGCAAGCCATGCCCTGATTGCTCGGGGTTGTACCAAAGCCCACTGATTTGGCTGTTGATGCTGTAATCGACTTGGGCATCTAAATCATTTAATGGCACACGCCAAACACCACGTCCATAGGTGAAGGCGAAAAGATAAGGTGTACTGTTATCTTGTGGTGAACTGACAACCAACCGTTCGGTAATCACTTGCGAAAAGCCTGTATTTTCAACCAGCCAATGCTCGCCGCCATCGAGGCTAACAAAAACGCCCAAATCGGTGCCAATATATAATCTTTGTGAATTATTTGGGTCAATAACAAGGCTGTGCACTGGAATATCAGGCAACTCGCCATCGTTGCTGCCATCTAACGGCAACCAACTGCTGCCGCCATCTGTGCTTTTAAACACATGCGTGCCACCAAATGTCGAGTAAGTTGCGTAGGCGACTTGGCTGTTGTTGGGGTCGATTGCTAGAGAGGATACCCAACCTTCTCGTGGCGAGCTAGAAGTTTGTGAGTTGGCAGGGTTGTTATTGAGCACTTGTGTGTTTTTATAAATGTGGGTTCGGTTGCCATACAGCATGTGTTGAGGGTTGTTTGGGTTGATGGTCATGGCAGAAATCATATCGTTATAATTATTGCCGAGAGATGGGCTGATAACTTGCCAATTTTCGCCTTGGTCATTGCTTCGCCATAAATATTGACCACCTAAATACAAGCGATTGGGGTTGTTGTGGTCGAGCAAGAAAGGCGTGATAAAGATAAATCGTCCATTGACACCATTGGCAGCAAAGGACCATGTTTGTCCTTTGTCAAAACTTTTGACAAGATTAGCGTATTGAGAGGAAGCATATAAATTGTTGGAATTATTTGGATTGATAGCCAATTCCGAACCATCGCCACCAAAAATATGTTGCCAATTATTGACTCCACTTGCTGCTGAGCCCAGCTGTGTGCCATTGTCTTGTGCACCGGCGATGAAAAAACTGCCATCAGCGGCAACATCGCCTGTATAAAACTGTGTCACACCATAATTATTGTTCAAATTGCCCCACTTGACTCCATCAGTTGGTGGTACGCATGGTGCCGTTTCACCATAAATAACACGTTGCGTGTTGTCATTGGTAAAGGCGATGCCACCATCGTTGGTGGTAAACATTTTTTTATTATTTGTGCCATCGTAGTGCGGATGAAAAACAATGCTGTGTTGATCTGCGTGTACATAAGCTCCTGCCACGCTGGCATCATTAAAGAATAAAGCATCCCAATGTGACGCCATGCCAAAATTGTGCCCGCCATCATCCGAACGGTACACTTCCATGCCCGCAACCCACACAGTATTAGGGTTAATTGGGTCAACAGCGATTGCTTGATTGTACCATCCTGCACTGTAATACCAGTTACTGGTGCCACCGCACTGAATATTTAACGCACCTTCGGCGTAAGAAAAAAGCTGTGTGTTTAAAATTGTTGCATTGGTATTGCGTAAGGTTGCCTGCCATGTTTGTCCACCATCATCGGAACGAAAGATAGCGTGTAAGCCGTTGGCTAAATCGCCTTGAAAATCACCGTTTAAATCGGGACCTCTGTTGGTGCTAGAAGAGGATGCATAAATAATGTCTTGGTTGGCTTGATGAATGGACATTTGGGTTCTGCCCATGCCAGATTCGGTTAAAACAACATTCCACTCAGTACTACTTTGGGCGTTTTTATTTAGATAAATTCGGGCATCACAAGGTTGTCCATTGCATGCCGTTGGTAACAATCCAGGCAAATAATAGCGATCATCGGTAGAACGACTGGCACAACTGACCAAAAGCCAATCATCACTTTTATCGGTGCGAATCGACAAGTCGTTACAACCCTCATACATGGAATTTCCCAGACCGTCATTTGGGAAAAGACTTTGACTAAAACTAATGCCACCGTCATCACTTCGCCAAACGCCAGTGTTGGTTGCGGCATAGAGGCGTTTGTGGTTGCTTTGACTGATGACAATATCACTGACATACATAAAATTTTCAGAGTTTGTAGCCGTTAGCTGTATCCATGTTTCTCCGCCATCAATGCTTTTAAAAATGCCCGCTCCTGTCATATTTGAGTAAGGGCGTAGCGTTTTGCGATACAATTCCCCTGTGCCAACATAAAGTGTTTTCGGTTGCACAGGGTCGATGGCAATCACGCCAATATTAATATTTGCCATCTTATCGCCTATGGCTTGCCAACTGGCACCTGCATCGGTGGTTTTCCAAACACCGCCTGAGACGCCACCTGCATACATTATATTATCGTCAACAGGATTAAAAACCAAAGAGCGTGTGCGACCACCGACATTACCTGGCCCCATCCACTGCCATGCGGTTGCCATTTTTTCTTGTTTGCTACTGTTTTTTGACAATAATAGTGCCGAGTTTGTGCTAAAACTGATTCGATCTTGCAAAATGTTTTGGGCTGAAGCATAGGCATTCATTGGCAGATGCTCTTGTCCCGTGGCCAATCTTTTTTTCAAGAAAAATTCTTGTCTTTCATAAGCAGCCGCTGGTTTGATATTTTTGATATTGGGTAATGATTTGTCATTAACAGCAGAAAATGGTACAGAAAAATAGAAAAATATCCCAAATCCAGAAAACAGAGTAAAAAACAGAAAATAACGCATAAAAACACCCTAAAAATTACCAATAATTAAAACCTACGACAATGTTACTATAAATTGATGAATATTTCAACAATTCACCCTTCATCCCCGAAGAAAAATGCGAATGAGAGTGCCTGCAATAGGTATTTGATTATGACCAAGAATTCTTTTAAATCTAGATTTGTAAAAATTTAGAACAAATTTGTCGTGTTTAAGTATGTTTTTTATTGACAACTATATTTATACACATAAAACTAGTTGCTGACCATTTATGATGGATTTTATGCAGTAAAGATTTAACTGAATCTATCTAAGCCAAGTTATGTACAATACTGCGGTCCAATAAATGTGTCGTTAACAAAACTAGAATTTTTTAATTAATTATGGCTTCTTTGATGTTTATCTCACCTTTAGCTTTATCACAAACAGAATTATCTCCTGTAACCGTCTTTCCTGTTAATGTTAGAATAGGAAGGCGTTACACCATTCACTTTTCCGACGGTTCTGAGTCTTATACTCAAACCAATTCAGCAGCGTCTTCAGTCGCTTTATCTGCAACCCCTGGAGCTACATGCCGATGAAAAAATTTTTACCAACTATAGCTATTTTACTTGGTATATTTTTATTTCTTAACAGAAAAAATGAAGATGTGTTGGAGGACGACACATCTTCAGTTAATAAAAAGCATGAGCAAACAAATAAATTAATCTCTACAAAAAAAACAGCACAGATTAAATCAGATGGTTTAAAGAAAAAAAAGGACTTTGTTCTACAAGAAACAACTTTTGATGATATAGCCCCTGAAAAAGTAAGATACTTGCAAAGAGATTGTGGTGAATATTTTTATGAAAATTTAACTCCCCAAGAATATGTTGATAATTATAAAAACATGTTTCTATCTACACGTAATCTAAAACCAAGTAAACGCCAGTTAAATGCAGTATTGAACATAGCTAAAAATTGTGACCTATATAGCAAATTTAAAAATGAAATCGCTGATACTATTTACAATAATAGTTCTTCACAATTTGAGAAAGAAGCACTATTAACCGTTAAGAAAAATGGTAAGCTCGCGGGTTTTAAATACTTAGAAAGTCATCTATTTGATAAGGATATGTCAATACGTTTAAGTGCAGCTAAATTATTAAGAGATAAGGACTGGATATCTTCTTTAAATAAATCAATAGAATTACCAGAAAATATGTCCGAAATGGATTTGTGGGCAGTTGTTCCAAGCGCAATAATAGTTCGCGAGTGCGAATTGGGATTATTTGACTGCTCAAGCACTAGTTTTACTGTGCTTAGAGAATGTGAAATATCCGCACTTGCATGTGGGCGAGACTTTAATAGCATTATTGAACTGAGCTTAACTGGATACCAACTTGAAATGTATGATAAGATTTTAAATTATTTTAGGACATTACAATCATATGAATAACCCAAATCCCGTTATAGAAATCACAATGAGAGCACAAGACCTAATACACCTATGAAATCGTCAAAAATCCTTATGTAAAGGATTTTCATGCAAGCCCACATGGATGTGAAGGAGTATCACAGATGATACGACTAATTACTTGCACTCTTTATTGCGATTCACTATCGGGATTTGGGTAAATAATTAAAATTATGTAACTTTCTATCCTACCACTGTCTATAATACTGTAAAATCCAAGGTAATCACCTATGAAAAAAACACTTCTTTTAACGGCAATACTGATTAGTAGCAATGCGATGGCAAATCCTAATTTTGTTATTTCTACAGGCATGCATCAGGATAAACAGGGCAAACTTATTGAGCCTGATAGGCTTTTTATGAGCGAGGCAATAAAGGCCTATAATCAAAAAGCCAATGGTGATGCATTTAATTATTTTCTTAAAGCCGCCGCATTTGGCAACACATTATCCCAGCGCTATATCGGTTTAATGTACATCAATGGTTTGGGTATTCAAAAGGATATAGTCACT
>CAZQMH010000188.1:0-5466 GCA_964594435.1 uncultured Alcanivoracaceae bacterium | reverse complement strand
ATCGCCTTAACAGTATTTCGAGGCATTGTTAAATTCATCATATACATCAAGTTTTTGCACAAATCCATAGATTTTGAGTTCATCAAGTGTGATATTGGTTTGTGCTTGCAAGGCAAACTGGGTTTGTTCTTGTTGAAAACCAGCTGCCGCAATTTGGTAACAATTTTCACCTGTCTTGAGGCTGAACTCGGCTTCTTTTTTGGCATTGACAAGAAGACGAATAGTCCCTGCATTTTGTGCGTTAAGGCAAAAGGTCATGTGGCTATATTTTTTTGCCAATAATAAACGAGCACCGGCTTGAAAGCTTTGGCTAATTTTACCACCTGCTTGCAAGTGAACTTGGTGATCATTATTATCACCAACCAACCTTGCCTTTTCAATCTCCCATCCATCCAAACCAAACTCAAAAGAGGCGTTGTAAAGGGCGTTATCAGCATAATCACGGTATGCCCATAAACCATAACCTCTAGAATATTTCTTCAACAAGGCAGTCGTTTGTAATAAAAATTTATCGACATCTTGTGGGTTAAGTTTGGCATGATTGGGGAAATAAGGTGTGTTATCGACAAAATTGAATTGTTCGATGATTTGATTGGTGGCTTTGCCATTGTCGGTGATATAGTTTAGAAAATATTCAAAATTAAACAAGGCTTGTTTAAGGGTTAAGGTTTCATAATTATTGTCTGCTCCCCAAAATGGAGCCCAATAAGTTCCTCTATGATTTTTAGAGTCCAAGTGCAAATCATGAGCAATCCAAACCTTAGAACCATCGGAACTGGTTGCAGGGTCTTTGTCAATACGAATTTCCATGCCCGTATCGGGAAAAACACTCTTTGCTGGATTAAGGATGCTCTGGTTAAACTTTTCATCTATAAACTCAATATAATAGAAGTATGCCATTTCATCTTTTTTAGGTACGGCAATGTCTTTGGCAACTATAGCATTCTTAGCTAAAATAACTTTCAACGTTGTTTCATCTTTTTTCAGTAACCATTCACTAAAGCCAATATTTTGAGCTAACTCTTTGCGTCTGTCTTCATCAAGCAAAGGAAAAACAAAGTGCGGGCACCAAAAATCTTCCCATGAGACCAATATGCCGGCTTGGTTTTTTGAGTATTTGAGCGTTATTTTTTTGATATTATTTAAATAATCTAACCATTTTGATTGGTAGTCTTGGTTTTCATACATAGCGGTACAAAGGCTATACACATCTGTTCCTGAGTTAGGTGAATAATCATGGGGAAAGCCCAATCGAAGCATAAAATCCAAATTGTGTTGGGTAATTTTATTGAGTAAAAAGTCCAAACGTTGGTACATTTTTGCATCACTTGTTGTACTTGAATTGGCAAAACCCATCTCAAATCCTTTCCAAGGCACAACTAAAATAACCGTATTGAAGCCATCATTCTTTATTTGAGTGAAGTCAGCATCAACCTTGCCGTATTCAAACTCCTGCCAAAATGTCTTTGGCCACGCATCGGCAAAGTAATGAACGGCTTTAATAAATTTTTGCGGATGTGGTAAAGAGGAGTTACTTTGGTTTGATTCTTGTCCACAAGATGCGAGTATAAGAAACCCAAGGATGAGTATGGTTGTTTTCATTTAAAAATAATAGTTGCTTATATTTTGAGGCGTGCATTTTAGCATGATTTTTCAGTTCTTATCCTGTGAATTATCAGCGATAGGTTCTTGAACCATAATTTTTTCACCGATTTCTGCATTGCTTTCTTCACCTACTGCCTGATGGGTGATGGGCGTAGCCAGAGAAAGCTTAAATTCTTGTTGCAAATCAAAGGCGGCTCGGTTGATGCAATAGCGGGCAGATTTGAGTTGGTAAATATTATCGAGCTGGTAATGAATTCGCCATAAAATGGCATGATCGCCCGCTTCAATAAGAGCAATTTTAGGCTTTTTATCGGCATTTAAAACACTGCTTTTTTCACACGCCACAAGCCAGACTTTTTCAAAATAATCTTCGATGACTTTTGCAGGCGTGCTGTAGCCGATTTTGTATTCGATGTAGTCGTTCCAGCCAGTGCTGCCCGAACGATTGAGGATTTCGATTTTTGTGTCACGCAGTTTGGAATTTTTAATCACAATTTTGTGTTTTTGCACCAAATCTCGAAAAGTGGTTTGGGTCATGGATATTTTTTGCAAGACCGCAAGTATGTCGTATTCTGCAATACGGCACACAACACCAGGTTCCAAATCTTTGTTATACAACATAATCATGCCGTGTACGCTGTCGATTGCCCATGCTTCTTTGGTGGCAAATAAGATGACCAGCAATCCACCAAGAACGCCAGTTGCTTGCAGCCAGTTGGTAACATTCCAAATATTGACCAATAATAAAATAGCAGCGATAAAAGTAACAGCAATAATCAACAAATGCATCATTTCAGACTTGTAGGTTCTGGTCGTTACTTCTTCACCGTCTATGGTTTTTTCTTTGCCATAATGTTGCAGTGCCCAGGCATGAGAAAATTGAATAAACAGATAGGAAATTAATAAAACAAGCCCTGTTTGCGAGACTTTCAATAACCACTCATTATCATTGCTGTAACCATTAAAAATAGCATCAACCACATAAATCATTAACAATAAAAAATTTAAAAAACGTAACCAAAAAATACGCTTTTTATTTTCATCCTCATCATCGGTGGGTTTGACTATGTATTTAAAAATAACGCCTGAAGCGAAGAAAAAAACCAAGTTAAGAACAATGGCAACCTGCCCAAAAGTTGATAAGTGATGAATATATTTGGTGATAAAATCTTGCATTATTGCGCTTTCCTTTGAATATAGTATTGAGTGTTGTTGCTGTGCAGATGAAAACTGTGGCTTGCTTTAATGCTTTTAAGGAATGCCGTTAAAGCAGAATTGTCGCTAAAACTCTTCCAAAAAGTGATGCCCCACTCCTGTTTTAACTGATGGGAACTGACAAAGCCTGCATAAACGGGGAGTTTGTTTTCTTCAAGTTGCAGTGCTTGTTGCCATAAGTGCAATGCCACCAATTTATCATTAAACGGTTTAAAAAGGATAATGCTTTCGATTTTACCCTTGTTAGTGGTGGGAATAATAATGAACTCTTTGCTGTCTTTATCATTTCTCAAAGCTTTCCAAACATCTTGCCAGGCATTGGGCGTGTGAACGTACCAGCCTTGTTGCACAAGCGCATCAGCAAGCTGTTTTATTTCACCATTAAAATGAATATTAAAAGGTTGTTGGGGGCGGTTGAGCCAGTCATTTCTTTCTGCTAATTGGCAGTTATTCCATTGTTGTTGACTGAGGTGCATAAGTTCTTGGCTTTCGATGGTTTTTAATTGTCCCGCGAAGAAAATTAACACCGTTATCATGGCAACAGTCTGGAAACTAAAAAATAAAGCCGAAATATGCCAGCCTAAAAATTGTTTTCGTACACGCATACGGTAGGCAATGGCAACAATACTTGCCCATAAAATAGCCGAAAATATAGCAATCATTACCACGCCCAAGCTCATTTGTTTAAAAAATAATTGAGCAAAAGCAACCAAAGCGATTAATAAAGTCGCCAAAGTATAAGGCCAAGAACGTGATTTATGCGGCAATGCTCCCGAAATAAGAGCGGCCCAAAAACCAATAATACAAATAAACCAAGTTAAATGCTGATAGCCAAACCACGAGCTTGTTTCATCAGCTGAAAAATAATTAATGCATAAGGACAAAATGTAACCTGTAACCACAACAAATATCCAGTGATAGGCAGCAATGGTTCTTTTGCGACGAATTAACCACCAAAAAACTATCAAAGAAGTCAACAAAATTGCCAAATCATGGGTTGTCGATAAAATATACAACATAACAGGCTGTGTCCAGTCGGTATGAAAGGCTTGCATAAATGCACTAACAGCAAGCGACCAGCCAGCAATTGTTTGATTATTGGCTATAAAGAAAAGAGACACAATGGTCAATACAATAACGAAGGTTGCCATCAATGCCAAAGAGCCTTTTTCAGGTTTTCTTGGGTCAATCAAGCCAGAGGTTAGCCGACCCAAATGCGGATGTTTTTGGCTCCACACCAAAGCACGACTTAAAATTCTGTGCGTTCTTGGCAGCAACAAACTGTAAAGCAACTGAATAAGCCAATAAACCACGGCCACCACAAACACAAAAACCAATACCAATATTGCCAGTTTGCCCGCTACTTTCGACATCGCTCCCATGGCATTACCAAACAACATGCCAGGCACTAAATAAAACGGTGACCACAAAATTGCTGAAAGAGTGCTGATGGCAATGTATTTTTTTATTGGCATTTCCATAACGCCAGCAATGGCGGGAATTATGGGTCGCACTAAGCCAATAAACCGACCAATAAAGACACTTAACAGACCCCATTTTTTGAAAAAACTTTGTCCTTGTTCAATCAATTTTGGAAATTTATACATCGGCCACATTTTCAGCAGCCCTTGTTTGTAATGCAGACCAATCCAAAAACTAATACCATCACCAGCAAACGCTCCAAGAGAGGCTGTAATCCACGCCAGTTTAAAATCAACCACACCCAGACCGATTAATGTACCAAGTCCAACCAACAAAGCCGCACCAGGCAATATAATACCAACCAACAACAAGGATTCGCCCAAGGCAACAAGAAAAATCATCCAACCTGTTGCATTGGGATGCAGTTGAATCCAGTCAAGTGCGGTTTGTAACCAAGATGAGGTTTCCATTTTTTTCCCTAGTTGAGCTCCGAAAAGGCGAAAGTCGCCGCTTTTAAGGTTTTACTTAGAGTGACTTCATCATGGGTAGAGGAAACAAAACCCGCCTCAAAGGCCGAAGGAGCAAGATACACACCTTGTTTTAACATGCTGTGGAAAAAATGTTTAAAGCGTTGTTCATTGCATTGGCTCAAATCATTGAAGTTATGAATGTTTTTCTTTTCGCTGAAATACATGCCAAACATGCCGCCAACATTAACCGTATGAAAGGCAATGCCATTTTTTTTGGCTATTTCATTTAAGCCATCGACCAGATGTTGTGTTTTGATGGCTAAATCATCATAAAAACCTTTTTTTGCAATAATATCAAGCATAACCGAACCTGCCGTCATTGCTACAGGGTTGCCCGACAAAGTGCCCGCTTGATAAACAGGACCCAGTGGTGCGATATGTGCCATAATATCTTGGCGACCACCAAAAGCCCCAACGGGCAAACCGCCACCAATAACCTTACCAAATGTGGTTAAATCTGGTGTAATGCCATAAATGGCTTGTGCCCCGCCCAAAGCCACGCGAAAACCGGTCATCACTTCATCAAAAATTAACAGCGTACCATATTTATCACACAACTCACGCATGCCCTGTAAATAACCATCGACAGGCAAAATCATGTTCATATTGCCAGCAATCGGTTCAACAATAATCGCCGCGACATCATCTCCATGTGTTGCCATCATGTTTTCTAAGGCGGCTAAATCATTAGAAG
>CAZQMH010000187.1:0-5473 GCA_964594435.1 uncultured Alcanivoracaceae bacterium | reverse complement strand
TGAGTTTATTCATACGGCTACCTTATTGCACGATGACGTGGTCGATGAATCGGATATGCGACGTGGCAATAAAACAGCCAATGAAGTATGGGGCAATTCCGCCAGTGTTTTGGTTGGTGATTTTTTGTACTCTCGGTCGTTTCAGATGATGGTCAAAATAAAAAACCTCAAAGTCATGGACATACTTGCCAATGCCACCAACACCATCTCCGAAGGCGAAGTCCTGCAATTGTTAAACATCGGCAATTTGGACATAAACGAAGCACAATATTACCAAGTGATACAAAACAAAACCGCCCAATTATTTGCCGCAGGTTGTGAATTGTCGGCACTCATCAGCTGCGATGCTGCCGACACAATTAAAAAGATGGCACTGTTTGGTGATTATTTGGGTATGGCTTTCCAGATTGCGGATGATATGCTGGATTATGCCATAGACAATGATGAATTAGATAAAAATATTGGCGATGATTTGGCGGAAGGAAAATTAACCTTGCCCTTAATTTATTTACTCGAAAACGGCAATGCTGATGACAAAAAAACCATCAGCCAAGCGATAAAATCCCAATCAACCACCTATCTTAAAACCATTCAAAAACGCATCAACCAAACTCCAGCCCTTAAATACACCCAAGAGAAGGCCAATGAGTTTGCCGAAAAAGCCAAACAACAACTGCAAGACCTGCCACCAAGCCAAGCCAAAAATGCTTTGTTATTTCTGTGTGACTTTGCCTGCCATCGCAACCACTGAGTCCAATGTCTTTGGAGTAAAAAACTATGAAAAAATGTGCAATTCTTACCATGGATTTTATCCAAGACTTTGTGGTCTATGATAAATTACTCAATCAGCCCCTCAATAAACTGGGTTGGGTCGTTGAACATATCTCATGGCATAAACAAGGCATCGACTGGAATCAGTTTGAAGCCGTGATTATTCGTTCCACTTGGGACTACCAAGATGATGCCGAAGCGTTTTTGCACGTTTTACAAGAAATTGAAAATTCAACGGCAGTGTTGCTAAATTCATTAAAAATTGTGCAATGGAATATCAATAAAAATTATTTGCGTGAAGTGCATGATAAAGGAGCAAAAATCATTCCCACCATTTGGCTAGAACAATTTAATTTTGACTCAATTGAGAATTATTTCGCTCACTTCAAAACCAATCAAATCATAATCAAACCAACCATTAGTGCTAATTCAGACAATACCTTTTGGTTGCAAAAAGAATCATTCAAGAATGATAAACAGCGACTAGAAAACAGTTTAAAAAATCGCCAACTGATGGTGCAACCCTTTGTTCCAGCGATTATTGAACAAGGTGAGTATTCCCTGTTCTATTTTAATAACCGCTTCAGTCACAGCATTTTAAAAACGCCTAAATCAGGAGATTTTCGTGTGCAAGAAGAACACGGAGGACACCTGCAAAGTATTCAACCCAGTCCTGCTTTAATGCAAGCGGCAGAAAATGCAATGCAAACACTGCCTGAAAAAGTATTATACGCTCGAATTGATTTGGTGGAATTTCAAGGCGACTATCATTTGATGGAAATTGAACTCATTGAACCCTCCTTGTATTTCAATTTGGATAAAAATGCGGCACCACGTTTTGCTCAAGCATTTGATGACTGGATGCGATGAAACAATCGCTGATAATCCAACAACCTGAAAATTTTTGCTTTCAAGCCTGTCATCAATTTTTAAATCGTGGGTACGATGAGTGCTTGTATTCACTTACGGATAACAGTGTTACTAGACTTATTCGGCTGCAATCAGGAATGGCATTAATCGAAATCCAATCAGATAATGAAAACTTAATTGTTAACATTAAAAAAGAGAGTATCTCAAATGGTGATTGTGCTGAAATCAGAGCTTATGTCATTGACTGGTTTGATTTAGAGCGAGATATTTCATCTTTTTACCAACTCTTAGCAAAGCATAAACAAACCCAAGACTTCCCTAAAGCATACTATGGGTTGCGTTTGATGGGAATTGTCGATTTATTTGAAGCATTGTGCTGGTGTGTAATCGGGCAACAAATTAATTTAACATTTGCCCATAAAATAAAAACAAGATTGGTGCATGAGTTTGGTGAGTTTATGGATGGCTGTTACTGTTTTCCGACCCCACAAAAAATACTAAATATTAATCGTGAAACACTGGTCGATATGCAGTTCTCAAAACAAAAAATTAATTACATTAATAATATTTCTCAAGCATTTTGTAATAATGAATTAAATAAAAATGACTTACTGTTGCTGCGTAAAGACCAACAAATGCAAAAGCTAACAGCCATAAAAGGCATTGGTCCATGGACCGCCAATTATGTCTCGATGAAGACATTACGAGATATGACGTGCATTGCTTATGGAGATACAGGTTTGAGCTCCTCATTGCATACACATTTTGAAACCGAAAAAAAACCTTCTAAAAGAACAATAGATAAAATATTTCAGCCTTTTTCAGGCTGGGAGTCTTATTTTAACTTTTATTTATGGCGAAGTCTTAGTGCATAAAATTACTCGTTCCGACGTTCAAAAGCAAATACTTCTACCCGTAAAGAGCTATGTGCACAAGCGTGACATTCCGTAAGATTTTATTAATACATCACGGAACAAATGTGTGCCACTGCTTACGGCGTCTTGCCATTGGCTGCCTGCGTTATCATCTGCCTTATCGCTGATGAATTTATAGCATTCAAAGTCAATATTATGGTGCTGACAAACGCGTTTTAAAGCATAAGCTTCCATATCAACCAAATCAATTTCTATACCTAAACCCTCTAATTGGTTTGCCGCATCAGTTATAAAACTATCGGAAGTCGCTAAAACAAGGCCTTTTTTGTCAGGAAGTTTATCATCCATAAGTGGCGTTATACCACGAGGGAAATCTAAACCACGCACATCCATATCGCCTTGCACGATATGAGCAACGTGGTGTAAGCCTTGTAAATCAGCTATGCCGCCAGCCGTTCCATAATTGATAACCAGTTCAGGCTGGTAGTGTAAGATGGCTTGGTATAATTTGATACAAGCATTAACTTTGCCGATGCCTGTGTGAATAACAGGAGCAAATTTTTCTAAGCCTTGGGCTTCATCAGCTAATGCGGTGACAATAATATATTTCATCATGCCATGATACAAAATTTAATTCGTACTGTCATCCAAAACTCTATTATACCCAAAGCGTTCTAAGTCAATACGGTCTTTTGCTGAAAATTCTATGCCTTCTTGTTTCAACATTTCGTATTGCAGTATGTATTTTTCACCAGTTAATGAAATTTTTCCTTGGATATTAACAATGCGATGCCAAGGAAGATTGTATTTGTTGCTACAGGTGTGAATTAAGCGGGAAACTCTACGAGCATTTCTTGGAAAGCCAGCTAAACGTGCAATTTGTCCATAAGTGGCAACTTTTCCAGCAGGGATTGTTTGGATGATTTGGATGGCTGTTTTAGAAAAAGGTGTCATAACCATGTGTCGAGGAATACAAAAAAGCCTGCAAAATGCAGGCTTTTTTTAAACATAAACAAAGTGCAACTTATTTTACATTAAGTTCTGTTCTTCTGTTTCTTGCACGACCTTCTGCTGTATCGTTTGTGGCAATAGGTTGTGATTCACCATAACCTTTCCACGTCATACGATTGGCATCAATACCGTGTGCAACTAAATAATCGAATACGACTTTAGCACGTCGTTGCGATAAGTTTTGGTTATAAGCATCACTGGCACGTGAATCGGTATGACCCGCAACTTCAACCATGATTTTGCCATGCTCGCCTAAAGTTTTAACCGCTGCATTTAAGATAGCAATTGATTCAGATTTAAGTGTTGCTTTATCGGTATCAAAATGAACACCTTGTAATTCAATAACGACTTGAACTTCACAACCATCACTGCCAACAACAGCACCCGCTCTTGAGTTAGGGCAGTTATCGCGAGAATTTAAAACGCCATCTCTGTCATCATCACCATCGACAACAACAGCACAGCCAGTCGCATCAACACGAGTGCCTGCTGGTGTATTAGGGCAACGATCATTAGCATCACTGACGCCATCATTGTCGCTGTCCATTTGTGGTGTTTTATCAACCAGCTTTGTCACAGTAGATTGTTTGTTGTATTCGCCAAAGGCAACATTTAAGCCAGCATTGAATAGAAAATCACCGAATGTGTTTTCACCCGAATGCAAATCGTCAGAATTCTCAACACGGTAGCGTAATTCTGTTCTTAGTTTAACTTTCTCAGTTAATTCTTTAGAAAAACCAGCGGCAATTGAACCCATCGCTTCGGTCGCATCTTTAATACGAACGCTATGCAAGGTACGGCTGTCGCTGTGACGTAAAGCACCAAAGCCTAAGCCAACATATGGACGCAAGCCCATTTTTTCAGCAAAATGCCAACGACCCATTAAACCCAGAGTTTTTTGTCCAAGTTCTCCACCCGTTTCATAATCCATTGTGGTTTTATCAAGTTCCAAATCAAGGGAAATGTTTTCGGTAATAAATTTACCAAAAGCCAACCCCGCGGCAATAGATGAGTTTGCGTTTTTGTCGCTGTCAGGCTTTACAAAACTCACACTTGGCGTTACATACCAGCGGTCATCAAAATCATGATCACTTGCAACTGCTGAACCCACTGCCATAGCTAGGCTCATTCCGATTAATAATTTTTTCATTTCTTCACTCCAAAATATAGTATTTTATTAAAACAATTTAAATGTCTAAAACATCAATTGCCGAATTGTACCATAATTATTTTTTGATTTACAAAATCTTAACGTTTTCTTGTGTTTTTAAGCATTTTCATGGCATTTCCTAAGCTTGCTCTATAGTTTTGTCCGTTTTTGCGATAAAATACATCAATGACAAGTATAAAAAATAGATTTAGGGGATTTTTGCCCGTAGTGGTGGATGTAGAAACGGGTGGTTTTGATGCCCAAAGGGATGCTCTTTTAGAGATTGCCGCGGTTATTATTAAGATAAAAGATGATGGAAGTTTGTATTTTGATGATGTTACAACTGCCTATGTTGAACCTTTTGAAGGTTCCAATATTGACCCAAAATCCCTCGAAATAACGGGCATTGACCTCGATCATCCGTTGCGTATGGCACAAAATGAAAATGCCGCTTTAGGCAAAATATTCAAGCCCATTCGTCAAGCCTTAAAGGAGTCAAGTTGCAATCGAGCAATTTTAGTCGGGCATAATGCTCACTTTGATTTGGGCTTTTTAAATGCGGCAGTCGCACGAGCGGGCATAAAACGTAACCCTTTTCACCCTTTTAGTTGTTTGGATACCGTGACCTTATCGGCTTTGGCTTTCGGGCAAACTGTATTGGCACGTGCTATTGCTGAGGCAAAAATTCAATGGGATACCTCGCGTGCTCATTCCGCTATGTATGATACCGAAAAAACGGCTGAGTTGTTTTGTAAAATTCATAATATGTGGCTTGAATTGAGTCAAAAGGCATAAG
>CAZQMH010000186.1:0-5499 GCA_964594435.1 uncultured Alcanivoracaceae bacterium | reverse complement strand
AATGTGTTTCACGTTCTAAAATCATATGCACTTTTCGACGTAATGACATTGCTTTAGGCATAAAGGTTACAACTCAAAACCATCAATGAAAATAATATCAACCACCGTGGTTGCTGCCGCTGCATACCGTAAAGCTACAGAATAAGCATCTTTGACATTGTCGTTGTCGGTGTCAATATCAAAAGTTGTGCCAAGACCAATGGCATTGGTGCAGAAATCAGAGGCTGTGGAGCAAAAAGAATTAGCTGGACAGTTAGCAGGGGTTAAGTTGGTTTGAGCACAGCTCACCACAATGGTGTTAAAAAAAGTGTTAACGCTGCTGGTAATAAAGGGCGAAGCGGCGTCAATGCCTGCACATTGGCATGTTCGGTATTGGGTGTCAAGCACGCCAAGAAACTCATCACTTGCCAAAATTCCACCAATCTTCATGCCGCCGACTACAGCAGGCGATGTGGCGGCTATATCTGTTGTGTAAATTCCTGCTGCAACATTATTGGGATTTAATTCTAATAAAGCCTCAACTTTTACATCGGTTAAGGTTAAGGGTGTCAAACCTTGCTGGGTGTCAAATTGTAAATTAAGCAAACCTGATATTTCACTGGCGGTAGCGGTAATGGTGTTGTTGTTTAATTGGGCATTAAAAATATTTGTTGTTGTTAGAGAAGGCAAGTAAATTTGACTTAATCCTGCCATGCGGTTGGCTAAAGAAAGGTTGGGTGTGAGTGTTTGGGCATCGATTAAGCCGAAATTAAAGGATTGATTTGTTTGATTTAAATCCAAATTGTGCCAATCAAAAGCCTTGATGATGTTGTTTTCCAGCAATGCTAAATCAATAGATGCTTGGAAATCATTGTTGCCTTGTGAGTTAAGCAAAACAGCACCCAGTCCATCATCGGGAGTTGAGTCGTTATCGTAATCAAAACAACAAACTTCACTTGGGTCAATAAGTTTCGGAAAATGCATGCCCCAAATATAACTGTAATTTTGGGCCGCTGAAATTTGGCTAAAACATAGCAATACAAAAATAAAAAGTTTCATGATTTTTTCCTCGATAAAATTCCACTGATAAAAATAAGCCCTAAAATTATAATCGGAATGGTTAGGATTTGTCCCATTGTCATCCAATCAAAAGCAATAAAACCTCGGTTTGCATCAGGTTGACGGAAAAATTCGACACAAAAGCGTGATAAACCGTAGCAAATCAAGAAAGTTCCTGAGGCAATTCCTGCCCGTTTAAACTTTCTTGACACAAACCAAACGATAATAAAGGTCACAAATCCCTCTAAAAAAGATTCATAAAGCGGTGACGGATGTCTGGCAAAAGCGTCAAGTAAACCCTGAGCGTTCAGTTCTCTCAATTGACTTATGCTATTGGTTTGTAATTGAGCAGGCAAAGCATCTGGAAAAATCATGCCCCATGATTTATCGGTTAATCTGCCCCATAACTCGCCATTGATAAAATTACCAATTCGTACCGAACCAATACCGATGGCACTCAAGGGTGCGACGAAATCTGCTATTTCAAAAAAACCTTTTTTACTTTTGAATTTAAAATACAGCATGGCAACAATCACGCCAGCTAATCCACCATGAAAAGACATGCCGCCACCTTGCACTTTAAATAAAAGCAAAGGGTCTTGGCTAAAAGGTGTGTCATTGTAAAACAAAACCCAGCCAATTCGCCCACCTAAAATCACTCCAAGAGCACCATAAAACAAAAAATCTGAGACTTGTTCTTTTGTCCAGGAAGTTTTTTCATGGCTAACCTTGTAATTGCCTAAGAGAATAAAAAAAGCAAAACCAATCAAATAAGTGATGGCATACCAGTGAATTTTAACAGGACCCAAATTAAGAAAAACAGGGTCGAAACTAACCAAATAGTGCATTTATAATGTCTGTACAAGTTATAAAAATACCATTTTAACCCGAAACATACTAAGAATGGCAAACATTTGCCGATATTGGTTTAGATTGTTTTATTCGTCCCGAATTACTGACGATTATGGCTTGTGCAAAAGCATTGCCACGATGATCACAAAAGTTGATGGATAAATTTGTCCCAGGTGCAAAACCCATGGCATTAAAACGAACTTTTTTGCGATGAACAGAAGAAGTCGCCTGCAAGTTTTTGGGCAAGGCATCACCAACTCTCAGCATTTCATCACTAGCATTATAAATTTTGTCAGCATTTTTATCTAAAAAAACAATCCATCCATGGTGCCAGTTGCTGCTGGCATCACAGTTTAAGTGCGACAAACTAGGACAGACAATGATGTTTGATTGCACCGAAATGGCTTTGCTTCTGGCGTATTGCAAATCTATAAACAAACTATCTTTGGCTGCCTGTATTTTTTTATCTTGTGCTAATTTATTAAAACTCGGCAAGCCGTATGCGGATAAAACTCCCGCAATTGCTAGCACAATTATTAATTCTATAAGGCTGAATGCTTGTGTTCTTTTCATCATAGTTGTTTGCAATGTTTTGCGATGAGCTTTATTTTAGGCACGATACTTTGCAAAACAATCGGCAAACAAGCATGAATGAGTCAGAAAATTCCTACATCATTGTTACAAAGTCTGATGAAGTGGTTATTGAGTCAAAAATTTGTTAGAATTCGCCTAATTGAAAAACACTGCATAAACTTAGCAAAAAAGCGATGAATAAAAACAATGAAATTTAGCCTAACAAAAACCGATAATACAATAACCCAAGCCAGAAGAGGGCAGTTAGACTTTAATCGTGGCAGCGTACAGACGCCATGTTTTATGCCTGTTGGAACCTATGGAACGGTAAAAGGCATGACGCCAGAAGATGTATTGGCAACTGGAGCAGAGATTATTTTAGGCAATACTTTTCATCTTATGTTGCGTCCAGGCACCGAAGTCATAGAAAAACACGGTGATTTGCATGATTTTATGCATTGGCATAAGCCGATATTAACCGATTCGGGCGGTTTTCAAGTTTTTTCTTTAGCCAAAAGCCGAAAAATAACAGAACAAGGCGTGACCTTTGCCTCGCCTGTTGATGGCTCAAAAGTCTTTATGGGACCAGAAGAATCGATGGCAGTTCAAACCAAGCTCGGTTCTGATATTGTTATGATTTTTGATGAATGTACGCCTTATCCAGCAGATGAAAAAACGGCAGCACAATCCATGCGTCTGTCGCTACGCTGGGCTCAACGCTCCAAAGATGCCTTTGAGAAGAATAACAACAAAAATGCTTTGTTTGCCATCGTACAAGGCGGCATGTATGATAATTTGCGGCAAGAATCAGCCGCCACCTTGAAGGCGATAGATTTTCATGGTTTTGCAATCGGAGGTTTATCAGTTGGTGAGCCCAAAGAATTGCGTGAACAAGTTTTAAAAAGCACCACGCCGCTATTGCCAAGTGATAAACCACGTTACCTCATGGGTGTTGGCAAGCCAGAGGATATTTTAGAGGCGGTTAAGCTTGGAGTTGATATGTTTGATTGTGTGATGCCAACTCGAAATGCCAGAAATGGCCATTTATTCACGTGGCAAGGTGTGGTAAAAATTCGCAATGCTCAGTACCAATATGACACCAAACCTGTTGATGAGAAATGTGGCTGCTATACTTGTAAAAATTACTCAAGAGCTTATTTGCGTCATCTTGATAAATGCAAAGAAATGTTAGGAGCACACTTAAATACCATTCATAATTTGTATTTTTATCAAGATTTTATGCAAAATATCCGCCAAGCCATAGAAGATGACCGCTTGCAAGAATTTTCTACGCATTATTACCAAGCACTGCAATAATTTTTTTTATAAACCTTGTTTCAAGCTGGCAATAATAAATTTATCCAAATCGCCATCCAAAACACTTTGCGTGTTGGTGTTTTCAACGCCTGTTCGTAAATCTTTGATACGTGATTGGTCAAGAACATAGGAACGAATTTGCGAACCCCAACCCACATCTGCCTTTGAATCTTCGGTTGATTGCGACTCGTCTTGACGTTTTTGCATCTCCATTTCGTACAGTTTTGCCTTTAATTGCTTCATGGCTGCGGCTTTGTTTTTGTGTTGTGAGCGGTCATTTTGGCATTGTACAACGATGCCACTAGGTGCATGTGTGATGCGAATGGCGGATTCGGTCTTATTGACATGTTGTCCACCAGCACCTGATGCCCGATAGGTGTCAATTCGTAAGTCAGCAGGATTAATTTCGATAGCAATATTGTCATCAATTTCTGGTGAAACAAAAACCGCAGCAAAACTGGTGTGTCTTTTGTTGCTGGAATCAAACGGTGATTTCCGAACCAAGCGATGGACGCCAATCTCGGTGCGTAGCCAGCCAAAAGCATAATCGCCATCGACTTTTATAGTGGCTGATTTAATGCCAGCAACATCGCCTGGAGATACTTCTAAAAGCTCAGTTTTGAAACCTTTTTTCTCGCAATAACGTAAAAACATACGCAAAATCATATCAGCCCAATCTTGAGCTTCGGTGCCGCCAGAGCCTGATTGAATATCAAGGTATGCATTATTCGCATCCATTGGATGGGAAAACATCTTTTTAAATTCCAGCTGTTGCAATGATTTTTCCAACTGAGCTAAATCGCTGATGACGATTTGCAAGGTTTCGTCATCCTCATCGGCTTCAGCCATGTGCAAAAATTCTGCACTATCTGTCAGCCCATTTTCTAATTTATCAATGGTGCTAACGATTTCTTCTAGTTGGGAGCGTTGTCTTCCGAGTTCTTGGGCGTGTTCTGGCTTGTTCCAAACTTCTGGATTTTCCAGTTCTAAATTGACTTCTTCGAGTTTTTCTTTTTTGACATCGTAGTCAAAGATACCTCCGAAGTTCGGAGGTTCTTTTACTAAAATCCTTTAATTGAGCCTGTTGTGCAGCGGTTTCCATGGTTATTTTCCTTCTTTGAGGAGTCTTTGGCGTAATTCCCAGCGTTCTTGGGCATCAATTGTCATGGTGGCGATTGGACGTGCCATGAGGCGTTTGAGTCCAATTTCTTCATCGGTATCTTCGCAATAGCCGTAGTCGCCATCTTGGATACGATTGAGGGCTTTACGGATTTTTGATAACAATTTTCTGTAGCGGTCACGGGTGCGGAGTTCTAAAGTGTTTTCGGTCTCACGCTGAGCACGTTCGGCTTCATCACTGACGTCAC
Organism: uncultured Alcanivoracaceae bacterium; assembly: GCA_964594435.1. Classification (GTDB taxonomy): domain Bacteria; phylum Pseudomonadota; class Gammaproteobacteria; order Xanthomonadales; family Marinicellaceae; genus NORP309. The sequence continues at coordinate 352 of CAZQMH010000186.1, read as the reverse complement.
GAACTTCTCCTTGTAAATTATTGATGGTTTCTTGAGATTCTTTAACCAAATCTTCTTGCCATTGTAAAAGTAAACGGCGAAAATATTCGATATGTTTATCGCACATGTATTTTTCTTTTTCTAATGGCTTGTATCCATCTTTGAGTTTGATTTGTGGTTCGTAGCCTTCTGGTAAATCATTAATGCTTCTTTCTGACATTAAATTCTCCTCATTATTTATACAGTATTAATCGCATGGTGGAATTAAGTTTCCATTTTACGTTTTTTAGTCCCCTAAAATTCGGGCGACATTTATAACGCAAAGTTGCCATTAAGGCAATAAAAAAAACACTTTTTTTCTTATTCATAATAA
>CAZQMH010000185.1:0-5600 GCA_964594435.1 uncultured Alcanivoracaceae bacterium | reverse complement strand
GTCCATGCTTATTCAAACTATGAGCACAAAGTTTGCCTCTCCTTGCAAGAGAGAATTGAACGCTTAGGGATGCAAGATTATTTCGGTGAAATTTTAGTTCCCACAGAAACAGTCATTGAAATGCGAAAAGGTCAAAAACGGCAAAGTTCGCGAAAATTTTTTCCAGGCTATGTCTTGGTTGAGATGGAAATGAATGATGATTCTTGGCATTTGGTAAAGGAAACACCCAAAGTATTAGGTTTTATCGGTGGCACAAAGGAAAATCCAGCACCGATTACAAAAAAAGAAGCCGATGCAATATTACAACGTGTGCATGATGGAGAGAATGCACCAAAACCAAAAGTTCTGTTCGATATTGGCGAACTAGTTCGTGTAATTGACGGACCTTTTGCAGACTTCAATGGTGAAGTTGAAGATATAAATTACGAAAAAAGCAAAATTCGAGTTGCGGTTTTAATTTTTGGACGCTCAACACCTGTAGAACTGGGTTTTGGGCAAGTCGAAAAAATGTAAATCACTATTTTTAAAATTAAACAATGAGGAGCTTATAAATGAATAAGCGTTTGCACTCAGGAGTTATATTATGGCTAAAAAAGTCGAAGCTTATATTAAGCTACAAGTTGCAGCAGGTTCTGCAAACCCAAGTCCTCCAGTTGGTCCCGCTTTGGGTCAACATGGTGTTAATATCATGGAATTCTGTAAAGCATTTAATGCCAAAACAGATCAAATGGAAAAAGGTCTACCAACACCTGTCGTTATCACCGTCTATAATGATAGAAGTTTTTCTTTTATCATCAAGACACCACCAGCAGCCGTATTAATCCGCAAAGCGGTAGGCATTAAAAGTGGTTCTGGTCGTCCAAACACAGAAAAAGTAGGCACGATAACACGTGCACAACTGGAAGAAATTGCAAAAACCAAAGAGCCTGATTTAACGGCAGGTTCAATGGATGCAGCCGTAAGAACCATCGCTGGTACAGCTCGCAGTATGGGTGTTAACACAGAAGGAGTGAACTAATGGCTAAAGTAGGCAAAAGATTAAAAGCTATCAGAGAAAAATTTGATAAAGACAAAGCTTATGAAATTGATGAAGCTTTAAAAGTACTCAGTGAAAATTCAAAAGTAAAATTTGACGAATCAGTTGATGTTGCCATTAAACTTGGTGTCGATGCTACAAAATCAGACCAAGTAGTTCGTGGTGCAACCATTATGCCAGCAGGAACAGGCAAAACAATTCGAGTCGCTGTTTTCACACAAGGACCAAAAGCTGATGCGGCAAAAGAAGCTGGAGCTGATTTTGTTGGTATGGATGATTTGGCTGATGAAATTAAAGGTGGCATGATGGATTTTGATGTGGTAATCGCCTCTCCAGATGCCATGCGTGTTGTCGGAAAACTTGGTACGGTTTTGGGTCCACGTGGCTTGATGCCAAATCCAAAAGTTGGCACGGTTACACCCGATGTCGTTACCGCCGTTAAAAACAACAAAGCAGGTCAAGCAATGTACCGTATTGATAAAAATGGCATTATTCATACCATGATTGGCAAAGTGAGTTTCAAAGCCGAAGCGTTAAAAGAAAACTTAGACGCTTTATTGAAAGATTTGGTTAAGAAAAAGCCAAGTGGTGCAAAAGGAAAATACATTAGTAAAATAACTGTTTCCAGTACTATGGGGCCAGGTATTGAAGTTGATCAAGCATCGCTTGATTTAAAATAATTGGAAAGAAATTTTGAGGGCTGTCATTACGATAGCCGTCAAAGACCGCAGGTGAAGCCAAGATGAAATTATTTTATCATGGTTTCTTAATTTCCTGCGTAGATGGTGAAGTCTTGATAGTCGAGGTTTAATTAAATCGCTAAAAAGTCCACCAAAAAAGCCCCTGCGGCACATAAGTTGCCAATGGGTTTGTTTGATACGTTTATCAAAGGAGGTAAACATGCCTCTAAGCCTAGAACAGAAGAAAGCTGTGGTTGCTGAAATTGCAGGCGTTGCAGTAAATGCACATGCATTAGTGGTATCTGAATATATAGGCACAACGGTAGATGATTTTACCGAAATGCGTTCAGAAGCTCGTAAAACAGGTGTATTTTTAAAAGTTGCAAAAAATACTTTAGTTAAAAGAGGTGTACAAGGCACTGATTTTGAATGTGTAGCTGATTCATTGGTTGGTCCAATGCTTTATGCTTTTGCCATTGAAGATCCAGGTTGTGCGGCTCGTTTGATTAAAGATTACGCTAAAAAGAACGAAAAGCTCGTGACAAAGCTTGTATCAATTGGCGGTAAAATGTTTGATGCTTCCGAATTAGGAAGATTGGCATCATTACCAACCAAAGATCAAGCCATTAGTCAATTAATGAGTGTGATGAAAGCACCTGTTGAGAAGTTTGTTCGTACATTGGCTGAACCAACAACTAAAATGGTTCGTACAATTGCAGCAATTCGCGATCAAAAAGAAGCCGTATAATTACACATTAGTAGTTATACATTTAATTAAATTTTTAAAAAATATTTTGGAGAATAAAGATGGCCGTTTCAAAAGACGATATCTTGGAAGCAATTTCTAACATGAGTGTTATGGAAGTTGTAGAATTAATCGAAGCAATGGAAGATAAATTTGGTGTAACAGCAGCAGCTGCTGTTGCTGTAGCAGCTCCTGCTGCTGGCGGTGACGCTGGTGGTGCTGCTGAAGAGCAAACTGAATTTGACGTTGTAATGTCTAGTTTTGGTGACAAAAAAGTTGCCGTAATTAAGGCGGTACGTGGCATAACAGGTCTTGGCTTAAAAGAAGCTAAAGACATGGTAGAAAGTGCCCCAGTTACAATTAAAGAAGGCGTTGACAAAGCTGAAGCTGAATCTGTTAAGACTCAGTTAGAAGAAGCTGGTGCTCAAGTAGACGTTAAATAACTTCTTTTGTTGTTATTTATTGATAAAGGCTAGTGGTTTTTACCGCTGGCCTTTAGTCGCTTAATAAAAAGGCGAAATTTACACATTAAATAATGCATGATTTAAAGTGTAAATAAAAAGGATGAAAGGTTGAAAGGAATGATACTAATTAGGCTAGTTGCAAGACTAGCATATATAAATTTATATAGGTAGGTGGCAGTTGTTATGAGTTATTCATTCACTGAAAAGAAAAGAATTCGAAAAGATTTTAGCAAAAGTAAAGTGGTAGTGGACGTTCCGTTTTTACTCAAAACCCAAGTTGAGTCATATAATAAGTTTTTAGGACGAAGCGAGAGTGATAAACACGGGTTACATGATGCGCTAAATTCTGTATTTCCCATTCAAAGTTATTCTGGTTATGCCAAACTTGAATACGTCAGCGTCAATGTCGAGAATCCAGTTTTTAATGTGGTTGAATGTAAACTACGAGGATTAACCTTTGGTGCATCAGTGAGAGCTAAAGTCCAACTGGTCATCTATGATAAAGAAAGTTCGGCACGCAACAAAAAAGTCAAGTACATTAAAGAACAAGAGGTGTATTTAGGTGATTTGCCTCTAATGACCCCAAATGGAACATTTGTCATCAATGGGACTGAGCGTGTCATCGTTAATCAATTGCACCGTTCACCTGGTGTCTTTTTTGATCACGACAAAGGCAAAACACATTCCTCTGGCAAATTGCTGTATTCTGCTCGAATTATTCCTTACCGTGGTTCATGGTTGGATATAGAGTTTGATCCAAAAGATAATGTGTTTGTTAGAATTGACAGAAGAAGAAAGTTACCAGCTACCATTTTATTGCGTGCTTTGGGTTATGATACTGAAGAAATTTTGGATTTATTTTTTGAAAAATACCCCATTACTTTGAAAAAATCAGGAGCCAGCATGAAGTTGGTGGCTGAACATTTAAAAGGGGAAATGTTTGACTTTGACATTAAACATGGCAAAAAAGTCATCATTCCTGCTGGCAAACGTGTCACCGTAAGACACGTAAAAATGCTAGAAAAATCTGGGATGTCAACCATCGCTTTACAAGACTCTTATTTGTTAGGCAAAATAATAGCTAACCATATTGTCAATAAAGAGACCGATGAACCAATTGTTTTAGCCAATGCCATTGTCACCGAAGAAGTGCTTGAGTTGTTACGTGAAAACGCTATCAAAAGTTTCAATGTTTTATTGGTTAATGATTTGGATAATGGCCCATACATGGCATCAACCATCAATGTTGACCCAACAAACTCACAACTCGAAGCTTTAGTAGAAATCTATCGCATGATGCGTCCGGGTGAGCCACCAACAGAAGAATCATCCAAGGCACTATTTGAAGGCATGTTCTTCAACCCTGAACGATACGATTTGTCTGAAGTTGGACGCATGAAGTTTAATATGCGTTTGGGCCGTGAAGAAGTGGTAGGTTCAAGCATATTGAGTAACGAAGACATCATTGATGTCATGCGAGAGCTCATCAACATACGTAATGGACTTGGCACTGTTGATGATATTGATCATTTAGGTAATCGTCGTGTTCGTTCGGTTGGTGAAATGTCAGAAAATGTCTTTCGCATCGGCTTGGTAAGAGTGCAACGTGCTGTGAGAGAACGCTTGACCGTTGCCGACAGTGAAGGTTTGACACCACAAGATTTAATCAATGCCAAGCCAATTGCCGCCGCGGTTAAAGAGTTTTTTGGTTCCAATCAATTATCACAGTTTATGGATCAAAACAATCCCTTATCAGAAATCACCCACAAACGCCGTATTTCTGCTCTAGGGCCTGGTGGTTTAACCCGTGAGCGAGCAGGATTTGAAGTTCGAGATGTGCATCCAACCCATTATGGTCGTTTATGCCCAATTGAAACACCAGAGGGACCAAATATTGGATTAATTAACTCCTTGGCTGTTTATGCAAAAACAAATTCCTACGGTTTCTTGGAAACACCTTACCGAAAAGTTATTGATGGTAAAGTCAGCAATGAAATCGAATATTTATCTGCCATTGTTGACGGTGAATTTCCAATCGCTCAAGCGAATGCAAAACTTGATGCTAAAGGCAACTTTACCGAAGAATACGTTTTAAGTCGTCATTTCGGAGAAGTCACCTTATCCAAGGCAGAAGATATTAAATACATGGATGTCTCTCCAAAACAAATTGTATCAGTTGCCGCAGCCTTGATTCCATTTTTGGAACACGATGATGCCAATCGAGCCTTGATGGGTTCAAATATGCAACGCCAAGCCGTACCAACATTAAAAGTGGACAAACCTTTAGTTGGCACAGGTATGGAGAAAATAGTTTCGCGAGATTCAGGAGTGACAGCAATGGCGACGCGTCCTGGAATTATCGAAATGGCTGATGCCTCACGGATTGTGATTCGAGTCGATGAAGAACATATTGGTGAAGACGATCCTGGTGTGGACATTTACAATTTAACCAAATACACCCGTTCAAACCAAAACACATGTATTAACCACAAAACATTGGTTAATGTCGGAGATAGAGTTGATGTGGGCGATGTTTTGGCAGATGGTCCATCAACTGATTTAGGCGAACTATCGCTTGGTCAAAACATGTTAATCGCTTTTATGCCGTGGAATGGCTACAACTTTGAAGATTCTATTCTTATTTCTGAAAAAGTTGTTAAAGAAGACCGTTTTAC
>CAZQMH010000184.1:0-5629 GCA_964594435.1 uncultured Alcanivoracaceae bacterium | reverse complement strand
CCAGGCAACAATAATCCACCAGGCTGTTATATCGTACAAGTTGATACCACCGACACCGACTTAGGCGTGTGCAACAACCCAATCACCAGCACACCATTAACACCTGACTTAACAGCGACCACGCCCAACAGCCCGAACAACAACTTTGGGCACGATAGTCAATTAGGTTTAGGCGACTATGTATGGTATGACAGCAACCAAAATGGCGTACAAGATGGCAACGAAAGTGGCATAAATGGCATCACCGTCAATCTTTACAGCAACGGCACATGCACCGGCTCACCCAGCCAAAGCACCACAACCACCACCAACGGTAATGACGGCTATTACCAATTCAGTCCTCTGCCAACAGGCATGTATTGTGTAGAATTTACCAACTTGGCAAGCGGCTGGGTATTCACGCAAACCAATGTTGGAGCAAATAATACAGATTCCGATGCCAATCCAGCAACAGGACAAATAACGAACATCAACCTCAGTAACAATGACCCCGATGAGGATGTCGGAATTTATGCTGCCATTGGAACAATTCCTGGCGTTATGTTCTGCGATGATTCACCACAAAACGGCACAATGGATGCAGGCGAAGAACAAGCCAATGTTGCCATAACGCTGTACCGTGACGATGATTGTAACGGCACGGGTGATTCGGTTTATGCCAGCCAAGACACCGATGTCAGCGGTGCATTTTTATTCAGCAATCTTCCTGTAGCTCTATCGCCAGTGCCACCAAATCCACGGGTTTGTTATGTGGTAAGAGTCGATTCAACCGATCCAGATTTAGCAGATTGTAACTCACCTATATTGCCTGAAACCAATGGTGTTGAGCTTACAACAGCTACGCCAGATTCAGGAGATATATTGTTTGGAACCCAACCGATTGTTGTTGTTCAGATTCCAATAAATAATTTTTGGGGATTAATTCTATTGAGCGTTTTGTTGATAGTTTATAGCAGAAGAAAATATAATGTCTTGAAGGCAAGTGCAACAAAAGAGCATTCATAATGCTCAAATCTCGATAGTGAATCGCAATAAAGAGTGCAATCAATTCAAGTAGAAAGCAAACCACTAATATTCGAAACAGCCATAGTTAGTAATAAGAATTTTTTGGTTTGCTCGCCACTGAAAATATGTTGTGCAGCTAAAGGTCTTGTGATTTCTCTATCGAGATTTGATCTTTTTATAATTTCTCTATAAATTCAAAATCTATCTTGCGGTCATCTATGGAAACAGCGGCAACTTTAATTTTTAATTTGTCAGCCAGTTGAAAGACCGCACCTGTTCGCTTGCCAACCAGTTTGTGCTGTATCGGCTCATGGTGATAATAATCATTGGGTAAGGAGGTCATATGAATTAAGCCATCAACCATTATATTATCCAAGGTGACGAAAACGCCAAAGTGGGTAACGCCAGAGACCGTGCCAGTCATTTCTTCGCCAATAAATTGTTCCATGTACATGCACTTCAAGCGGGCATCAACATCGCGAGAGGCATTTTCTGCTCGGCGTTCATTGAGCGAACATTGTACGCACATTTCTGTGGCAGTTTGCGTGGAAAAGAGGTATTTCTTCGGTTTGTTTTGGTTGATAATATAACTTATTGCTCGGTGAATCATCAAATCAGGATAACGCCTGATGGGCGAGGTAAAGTGAGCATAGTGTTTTAATGCTAAACCAAAATGCCCGCCATTTTCTGCCTCATAGCTTGCTAAAGCTTGTGAGCGTAACAGTACGCTTTCAATTAAGGCAACGTCATCTCTGCTTTGTATTTGTTCTATAATATGTTCAAAATCTTTGGGTTCAACAGGGTCGCTGAAATTGGGTTTGATGCCAAGTTGTTGCAAAAATGCTTTTAAATCACTTAGTTTTCGTGGCGGTGGTGTGTCATGCACCCGATATGCCGCAGGAACTTTGTGTTTTTCGACAAATTGAGCGGCACAAATATTGGCTGCAATCATGAAGTTTTCAATCAATTTGTGGGCGTCATTTCGGGTATAAGGGTGAATGCCAGAAACCTGTCCTTCGCCATCGATGGTGATATGCACATCGGTTGAATTGAAAGTGATGGCTCCTCGTTTGGCTTTTTCTTCATTCATGGCATGGTAAAGAGCATACATGGTGTCTAATGTTGGGGCGATGGCTTGATGCCATTTTTCTTGTTGCTTGCCTTTGTCCAAATAATTCCAGCATTGTTTGTAGGTAATTCTTGCATGGGAAAACATGACCGCTCGATAAAAGTTATGGCTTTTTATTTCGCCATGTGGGCTGATTTGCATATCACAAACCATGCACATGCGATCCACTTGTGGATTAAGTGAACAAATACCCTTGGACAACTCTAAGGGCAGCATCGGGATAACTTTGCCTGGGAAATACACCGAAGTGCCACGTTTGTAGGCTTCTTTATCAATCTCAGAATTAGGTGAAACATATTTTGAAACATCGGCAATGGCAACAATCAAACGCCAGCCTTTGCTGTTTTTTTCGGCATAAACTGCGTCATCAAAATCTCTGGCATCTTCACCATCAATGGTAACCAGCGGTAAATGCCGAATATCGACCACATCAGGTGTGAGGTCTTGGGCTGTGACTTTTTGCGGAATGTATTTGACCACTTCAGCAAAATTTTCAGGCCAATCATGCGGTAAATTGGCTGATGCCATAGTCAGTTCCATAGCGAGGCGAGAATTGAGTTTTTGCCCTAATATCGCTATCACTTCGCCAATTGCTGGGCGGTGGCGATTGGGGTATTCATTAACGAGGACGGTGACAAAATCTCCATCATTGGCATTCGCTTCGTTGCCTGAGGGAATGATGATGTCGTCAATGGCGGAGTTATCAGGCTCAACAATGCCTTGACCTTGCTTGTTGAAAAATTTGCCAACTAATGTTTTGTGGGCATGTTCCAGAATTTCGACAATAAAAGCTTCTTCTTTGCCTTTGCGAGAACCTGGTTGAATACTGGCGAGAACGGTATCACCATCCATAACCTTACGCATTTCACGTGGCATAATAAAGCCATCGGTTTCAAGTTCTGGTGAAACCAAAAAGCCAAATCCATCTCGATGGGCTTGCACGATGCCTTTGATTAAATCTGTTTTTTCGCGCACACCGTATTTTCTTCGGCGATTAATAAATAATGAGCCATCATTTATCATGGCATTTAAACGCCGCCGCAAGGCTTCGTGTTGTGCTTCGTTTTGGATGCCGATTTTGTTGGCAATTTTGTCTAATGATAAAAGTTTGTTCTCAAGCTTGAGAAAATCGAGCAACGCCTGCCTGCTAGGGATGGGGTTGTCGTATTTTTTAATTTGTTCTGCAAAATGTGCATCAGGAATGGTGAACGGATTTTTCATGCTCTTGTTATGTGTTTTTTTCATAAGCGGCATTATAACACATTACAGCCAAATCCTGATTTCTATATCGGCATTTAGAAGATTATATGCCCAAAGATTATCCTTACTAAGTACGTTGTGCTAAAATACCTATGGCACATGGGTATTCCATTAAGTGCTTGCCCTCTTTATTGCGATTCACTATCGGGATTTGGGTACTTTGTGAATTATGAAAGCTGATTATGAAAATTTTATTCAACATTGTATTATTGATGAGTTTTTTCTCTACCAAAGCTGAGTCGTTTTTTTCGACTAAGTTGTGCGTACTGAATGCCCAAACTCCTCCAGTTGTCTATGTGTCCGCTGATGGCAGTGGTGATTATAATTGTGATGGCATCAGTGATCAGGTGCAAATTAATCAAGCTTTAGACTTTGTTGCCACACATGCAAGCTATACTACGGTTTATCTTAAAGGCGATGTTCAGTATGTAATTGATGAACCTGTATTGATTGCCAGCCATACAATTTTAACGGGAGATGCCACAGCAAGCATAAAACTAAAAGACGCTGCCGCATGGTGGACGCTCGATAAACCTCTTATTACACAAACGGGTAGAGCGAGTTGGAATCCTTATGGACAACCTTCTGAAAGTATTAGCGATGTTGAAATCTATGGATTTAGCATCAATGGTGGTGCTCAATTAGAGCCCAGTGGTGCTCGTTACAATACATTAATACATTTTACCTTTCCATTTAACCTAAAAATCCATGACATGAATTTTATTGGAGGCGAAACAGATGCCATACGACTATCAAGTGATGGAAGTGCGTCACCAATTGAGGCTAAGGTTTATAATAACCATATCTTTGCCAGCGGTCATGATGCCATTAGTTTTGTTAACGTGACGGGTTTTGAGGTTTATGGAAATGAAATTATAAAAACACGAACCAATAGCGGTATCAGAGCCACGGGTAGCAATAATTTCAGTATTCACAACAATACAATTGGCAATTCTTTGAGCAATTCACCTAGCGGCTATGCAGGAATACAAATTCAGAATGAAAATCTTATATGTGATTCTGCTGAAATATATGAAAATATTATCTACGGCAAAAACGGCGGTATACATATTGGGACGGTTTCCTCCAATGGTGCCGTCTATCCCACTGGGACAATGAAAAATGTTCACGTTCACCATAACATAATATACAAAACCAACGCAGTTGCCAGCGGCGGCGGTATTTTGCTGGATGGTGGGATAGTCGTCAATGGCTTCCAAAACACCATTATTGAACATAATATTATTGATGGTGGAACAACAGATGGCATTATTTACAAGGGAACAGCAGGCGGAGGTGCGGGTTACCAAACAGTCGTGAGAAACAACATTATCATCAACAATTCAGGTTTTGCCATCAGCAACCAAGAGCCATCCATCCATACATTTATCGCGGATAATAATCTTGTTTTCAATAATAATGCTGGAAATTATAATAACCTCACAGCAAACAATGATATAGCCAGCGAGCCTTTGTTTGGTCAATCTCATGACAGCTCCAATCGTTGGTTTCATATCGTGGCGAGTTATGACAATAGCCAAGAATTATTTAAGCTGTATATTGATGGAAGCTTAAGAACCAGTGAACAAAAGAACAATTTTGGTAACATTGGCAGCAACAATTATTATGCTTTTTTGGGTTCCTATATAGGCATTGCCTACCGTTTAGCTGGTAGAATGGATGATGTGGCGATTTGGGATAGAGCATTAACAGCGGATGAAGTCAGCACCCTATACAACAATGGTGCACCACAAAATATCACAGCACCGCTTGCAAACAACTTGCAAGTGTATTTACAAATGGAAAACAACTGGAGCGATAGCAGTGGCAATGCTTATGATGCACTCAGCAGTCAGGCGGTTTTTACCACCGACTCCATAAGTGGCTCCTATGCAGGCTTATTTAATGGTACAGATGATGGCGTGCAATACCCCAATACGCTGGCAACAACAAATGGCATCAGTCTTTCGGTATGGGTATACATTGCGGGCTCAACGCCAGGCATACAAACATTGTTTAATAAAGGCAGTCAATCAAACAATAATCACATCTGGTTGTACGTACTGAATGACAGCGTGTTCTTTGAGCTAGGCAATGGCACCATAAGAACAGAAATTGAAGCAAATATTATCAATCCTGTTGACTTGGATTATCACCTCAAATCTCAATTCGGCAGGTATGAAAACGGCACATGGGTATTTGACGCTCTCAACAGCCCAGGCATAGATAACGGTT
>CAZQMH010000183.1:0-5706 GCA_964594435.1 uncultured Alcanivoracaceae bacterium | reverse complement strand
ATCGTTTCTTTGTTGCAAAGAAGCAATGGAGTTGACGCTGAAATATTGGTGCCCAAAATAACCTGTAGCAAATGCTAGCAGGCTAAAGATGAGGATTAAAAATAGTGGATTTTTTTTAGGCTTATCATCTTGCGTGCTAATGGTGTATTTTGGTAATTGTATGCTCAAAATATTAGATAGTTATATAAAGTGGGCATTATAACAGGTAAAATGCAATTTTATCTTAGAGAACGTAGCAATTATGCAATGGATTAAGGTTTTTCATCTGTTTTTTGTTATTTCATGGTTTGCTGGTATTTTTTATTTGCCACGATTATTTGTTAATCATGCACAACATAAACACACAAAGCACCATGATTTATTGCTAGGCATGGAAAAAAGATTGCTAAAGATGATGGATTTCACTCTTGTATTTGTGCTACTGTCGGGCACTCTTTTGCTTTATTTTGTTTCAGGCGGCTTTGAAAAGTATTATTTTCAACAAGGCTGGTTACATGTGAAAATCAGCTTGGTTATTTTGTTGATTGTGTACCATTATTGGTGCAAAAAAATTCATCACAATTTTGCCACTGGCAAGGAAAAACATTCGCATAAATGGTTCCGATGGTTTAATGAAATGCCAGTTTTTGTACTGCTTGGCATCTTGTATTTGGTCTTATTTAAACCGTTTTAACAAAATGGCTTGCATTGCCTGAAAAATGCTTATACATTCAGAATTTTTTAATCAGCTTAAATGCTCTAGCATGAAACCCGTAGTTGTAATAAAATTTGGCGGAACCAGTGTCTCCAATTTAAAGCGTTGGCAACAAATCTGTGCCATCATCCATAATCGCCTTGAACAAGGTTTTAAAGTGGCGGTGGTGCATTCTGCCAAATCAGGCTTAACCAACCATCTTGAGGCGTTTACCAATAGCCCAAACAAAAAGCATATTGTTGCTGTTGAGCATTCTCTAAAAGCGTTAGCACAGGCATTAAAGGTTAAGACAGATATTAGCCATTTTATTAATGAGTTGTATGATTTTGCTGAAAATAAGGCTTTGGATTGTTATGATTTTGCCAAAATATTGAGTTTTGGCGAATTGATGACCACCGCTTTGGCTGCTGATTTTCTGAAACAACATTTCACAATTGAAGCATTAAACCCGAAAGACATCTTCATCGCTCGCAGTGATGATAATCGTTCGTTGTCGAGCAAAGTTTTGTCCGCCAAATGCAGTATCAAACCGATGGTACTGCAACACGATGTTGCCCTTATGCCTGGCTTTATTGCTGCTGATGCCCAAAATCGCACGGTTGTTCTTGGACGCGGTGGTTCAGACACTTCTGCCAGCTATTTGGCGGTGGCGTTAAATGCAGCACGGGTTGAGATATGGACGGATGTGCACGGTATTTTTTCGGCTAATCCACATGTTGTACCACAGGCACGATTAATTGAAAAAATCGGCTACCAAGAGGCTCGGGAAATTGCCGCCAGTGGTGGTAAAGTGTTGCATCCACGTTGCATCTTGCCCGCAGAACAAAACACTATTCCACTGCACATTTATAACACTCAAGATGCCAATGCCACAGGCACAGTCATAAAAAAAGGCTACGAATCAACTTCGCCACGTGTGCGAGCCATCAATGTTCGTCATAACATTACACTGGTTTCAATGGATTCGATGAATATGTGGCATCAGGCTGGTTTTATGGGCAAAATATTTCGTGTTTATGAACGCTTAGGGCTGTCCATAGACATAGTGGTAACGGCACAAACCAATGTTACCCTGTCTTTGGATACCGCTGACAATATCATAAACAATGAAATACTGGCAGATCTCAAACAGCAATTAAGTGTTTTTTGTGATGTTACGGTTTATAAAAACTGCTCGGCGGTCACCTTGGTTGGCTACCGAATGCGAGCCTTATTGGGTAAAATTGCACCCATTATTTCAAACTTTTCTGAACAAAGAATTTATTTAACCTCACAATCCTCCAATGACCTCAACACCAGCATTGTGGTTGAAGAAGACCAAGCCGATAAACTACTCATCGCTTTGCACTCAGGATTGATTGTTGAAAATGCAAATCACTACGGTTTTGGTGCAACCTGGCAAGATTTGCAAGCCAGAAAAATCAACCAACACAAACCCCAAGCCAGTTGGTGGCAAACAAAAGCAAAAGTTTTATTGCAATTAGCAAAGGATAGCTCGCCTTGTTATGTTTACCATGAAGCCACGATTAAGCAACAAATTGCACAATTGAAAACACTAACTGCCATTGATAAAATATTCTTTGCCATGAAGGCTAACCCCAATCCCAAAGTTATCAAAACAATATTTGCAGGCGGCATTGCATTAGAAACCGTCTCACCAGGGGAAATTAAGCGGGTGCAGAAGACATTGCCAAGTTGCAGTGCCCAAGACATTCTCTTTACCCCAAATTTTGCGGCACTAGAAGAATACGTTGATGCCTTTAAAAAAGGGCTGCATGTGACCATTGATAACAGCTCGATTTTGAGTCAAAACCCTGATATTTTTGCCAACCAAGAAATTATTTTACGCCTGGATCCAGGACACGGAGATGGACACCACCGTTATGTACGCACCGCAGGCGAACAGTCAAAATTTGGCATTCACCAAGCCGAATTGAAAAGCGTCAAACAACTCTGCAACAAATACAACATCCGCATAAAAGGACTGCATGCTCACACAGGTAGCGGTATCTTAGATGCTCAAAATTGGTACAGGATACTGCACTATTTAACCGATAAGATAACGCTGTTCCCAAAGGTTAAAATTATCAATATAGGAGGCGGTCTTGGCATCACTGAAAATCCTTTTGAAAAAGGCTTGGATTTAGATGCCTTAAACAAAATCATCCATAAATTTAAGCAAAAATACCCAAATCTGCACTTTTGGCTTGAACCTGGTCGGTTTTTAGTCGCTAATGCGGGCGTTTTATTGGCCAAAGTGACACAAACAAAAGTCAAAGGCACAAGCGGATACATTGGCTTGGAAACAGGCATGAACTCATTAATTCGCCCCGCTCTGTATGGTGCATGGCATAATATCATCAACCTCTCAAAGCAAGAGCAAAAACTAGAAATTAACGCCACAGTAGTTGGACCCATGTGTGAAACTGGCGATATATTAGGTGTTGACAGAAAACTGCCTGCAACTCAGGTCGGTGATATTTTCTTAATTGCCAACAGCGGAGCCTACGGTTATTCTATGGCATCAAGGTACAATCTCAGAGAACCAGCTAAAGAGCTTTTTTTGCCTGAAGATTTTTCGTATTAATTGGTGAAGACGTGAACAAACAAAAAAGAATACGGAATATGTTTTTCCCAGAGCAGGATGAATTTTGGTTACAAAGCTTGGCGTTCTTATACAAGTTTAATTATCAGCACTTAAAGTCCATTGCCGCTGTAGAATTTTGTGCAAAACTCATGAATGCTTATCCCTATGAATGGAGTTATTGGCACAGACTGTCAGATTTTGATTGTTTGATTATCCATAAAGGACAAATCGACAAGTTAAAAAATGATTTTCTTGTCGACGTTGAGAAGTTCTATGATTATATTTTTGGCAATGACGTTTTCAATATTTTTATAAAGAAAAAGTACAATACTTTAAACCAAACAGGAGATTTGCAGCATCTTTTTATCCTCCATCAATCACCTGCAAAAAAAACAATAAAAACAAACCCTAAGTCGTTTAATATCTTGCTAGTCACTGCAAACAATAATGGTAATATCGGCGATGATGCCATCACACTTGCCGCTTTTGAAATGTTAAATGAAACTTTTCCTCAAGCCCACATTCATATTGACAAAGCACCAGCTTGTAAACAGTTGATTGCACAAATGCAATGGGTTGTTATTGGCGGCGGCGGTGTTTTTTATGACAATGATTTTTATAATGCCCAAAACTATTGCCAATATTTTTTATACGCTCATGAAGCTGGGGTAAAATCTTGTGCCATTGGCGTAGGAGCTTTAGGCCGCAGAACAACATTAGGAAACACGTTATTTAAACAAGCTTTGGATATGGCAGAATTTATCGTGGTAAGAGATACCACATCACAGCATACTTTAACCAATACGATCGCAACAACAACCAAGGTTTTCTGCAAACAAGACATCGTTTTTAGCCTCCAGTCCAACGCTCACTACCATTTAAAAAAACAAACAGATAAACCTGTTGTGCTATTTTCGCTGATTGACATGAAAAATAAAAAAAACTTCACCCGTTATCAGCAACAACAAATTCCTTGCATGGAGTTATTGACGGAACTGTTTGAAGTAAAACTACTCACTCAGTCTAAAGATGATGCCGATTTATTTGTTACCTTAAAAAACCGTTTTAATCTTGAGGTCATAGAGCTGGATTATGCTCAAGTCAATCAAGTCATTAGTCTGTACCAACAATGTGACCTTGTTTTGACCGCACGACTGCATGCTTTTATCTTCGCTACTCTTGCCAATACTCCAGTGATTAGTGTTAGCACCAACAGGAAGGAATCAAAACTGGATATTTTAATTAATAGCTGTTTGCCAAGTTGTAAAAAAGGCAATATAAATATGCACGACTATAACATAACCACACTGCGTTTGCAGCTCAAACAATTTTTCAAAAATCCCAAAACATTACAAGCCCGCCCCAATGAAGTAAAAACCTGCCAAAACCAAGCAAATGAAATAAAAACCATACTCAAGCACTCTTTTCATTAACAAAGACCCGTTCTTTCGTGACTAAATCATGCAAAAAAGGCTTATTTATGCTATATTCCGCCCTTTGAAATTTCAGCACAAACCATTAGTGAATAAAGACGTAAAAATAAGGAATATGAACTTTCCAGATCAGGACAGTAACTGGACTGAAGTATTAGACCTTTTGCATGAAAATAATTGGACCAAAGAAAAAACCATCGCACCAGTTGAGTTTTGTAACAAATTAGGCGATTGTTACCCTTATGAATGGAGTTATTGGCACAAGTTACAGGATTTTGCTTGTCTTATTCTGCATAAAGGCATGTATGACAGATTAAAAAATGATTTTTTGGATGAACTTGAAGAAGATTATAGCTATGTTTTTGGCAATGGTGTGTTTAACATTTATGTAAAAACACCCATGAACATCAAAGGTCTAAAAGGTCATGAAGTTCATTTTTCACTTCATACAATTATACAAGCACTAAAAAAACTACTGAAAATAGGTAAACAATTTAAAGCAAAGACAAATCAGAAGAATATTCTATTAGTTACAGCCAATCATTGTGGCAATATTGGTGATGATGCGATTACTTTAGCATCGTACGATATTTTAAAATCTGTTTATCCTGATGCCAATATAGTCATTGACAAAGGACCTGCATCCAAGGAGCTGATTAGCAAGGTTGATTTAGTAGTACTTGGAGGTGGTGGTATTTTTTATGATGATTGTTTTTATAATTCGCAAAACTATTGCCAATACTTGTTGTATGCATCAGAGTACGATATAAAATCTTGTGCAATTGGTATTGGTGCTCAAGGAATAATGGGCAGTTATGGTATTGAGCTCTATGATGAGAGTATTAATAAAATGGAATTTATTATGGTCAGAGACGAGGTATCACACGAAGTTTTAATTCATAAAATGAAAATTACCATCCCTGTTTTAATAAATAGAGACGTCGTTTTTTCACTAAATTTCAACCCTGAAGTTGAAGAGTTTGTCCAGAAAG
>CAZQMH010000182.1:0-5754 GCA_964594435.1 uncultured Alcanivoracaceae bacterium | reverse complement strand
ATTGCTTGCACTCTTTATTGCGATTCACTATCGGGACTTGGGTATTAGAAAGTGCTTATAAAATCTTTAACGGTGTGCTAAAGTAACGCTTGCGATGATTTAAGTCAACCTTTTAACCTAAAATTAACAATTTAACGAGTGAATTCATGACAAAAAAAAATGCCCTTTATTGCCAATCTGGTGGCGTAACTGCCGTCATTAATGCAACCGCATGTGGCGTGTTGGAAACTGCACGCCAGCACAGTGACAAAATAGGAACGGTCTATGGTGCCAAAAATGGAATTATCGGAGCCTTGCGTGAAGAATTAATTGATACCTCTTTTGAAACCGATGCAGATATTGCTGCCTTAAAACACACCCCTGGCGGTGCTTTTGGTTCGTGTCGCTTAAAACTCAAGGATATTGAGTCCCAGCGAGCGGAATACGAGCGTTTAATAGAGGTGCTCAAAGCCCACAATATTGGCTATTTATTTTACAACGGTGGCGGTGATTCATCAGATACGGCTTTTAAAATTTCAAAAATGGCGAATGAACTTGGCTTTCCAGTAAATTGCATTGGTGTGCCCAAGACCATAGACAATGATTTGCCAATTACCGACACCTGCCCTGGTTTTGGCACAACCGCAAAATACATTGCGACTTCAATCATGGAGGCTTCTTTGGATGTTGAGTCAATGAGCGAATCCTCAACTAAAGTTTTTGTTATGGAAGTTATGGGGCGACATGCTGGCTGGATTGCGGCAGCTGGTGGATTGGCAGGAAAAACGCATGATGAGCCGCCACAAATTATTTTATTTCCTGAAATACCATTTGAGCAGGAGGCTTTTTTGCAAAGAGTCAAATATTCTGTCGAAAATTATGGTTATTGTTCAATTATTGTATCAGAAGGTGTCCAAGATAAAAATGGCAAGTTTTTAGCCGATGCTGGGACGGTTGATGCTTTTGGGCATTCGCAACTCGGTGGCGTTGCTCCCGTTATTGCCAATATGATTCGTGAGGCTCATGGTTACAAATACCATTGGGCGGTGAGTGATTATTTGCAACGTTCCGCCAGACATTTGGCATCCAAAACAGACTTTGAACAAGCTTATGCCGTTGGTCAAGCGGCGGTGAAGTTAGCCATCGAAGGTCGAAATGGCGTGATGCCAGTTATTAAACGTCTGGCTGATAAACCCTATCGCTGGGAAATTGCCACAGCAGAATTGGCAGATATGGCAAATGTAGAAAAAATGTTGCCCCGAAGTTATATCACCGAAGATGGTTTTGGCATAACAGAAGAATGTCGCAGGTACATGCAGCCCCTAATCGAAGGCGAAGCGTATCCACCCTATGTTGAGGGTTTGCCTAACTATGTACGCTTAAAGAAAAAGATGCTGAGTAAAAAATTAGCGGAGTTTGCAATTGGCTAAATAAGCTTGCTATGTTTGGACAAGCACATTGCTGCTTGTCCAAACATAAAAACCATTTATTTTTTGAGACGCTTAATTTTCATCATGCCTAAAATATAACGTTCAAACAAAGAGTCGGTTGCACCTGTTTTCACTTTCCGCATAAAATACTTCTCAAATGCAATCTTTGCTAAATGCACCCATTTGCCTTTTTTCGCCCATGTGGTATTGCGAGGAGGAATTTGTGGTAATGCGACAAATGCCACACCAGTATCGCCCAAATCAGCTAAACATATGGCGTTCCACGTGGCTTTGGATTGTGGGTTTTTGCCTTCCAATTCAGCGGCAATATTTTTTACCGCAGCCGTAACCATTGACTCAATCATATAGCCTGTTTTTGGAGCGCCTGTTGGTACGGGCGTTGGCTCGACTGGCGGAATCGCGACACAAACGCCTGCTGAGTAGATATTTTTAAATTTTGGATTGCGTTGAAACTCATCGATTAAAACAAATCCTCGTGGGTTATTCAAACCTTCAACATCCATCACGGCATCCACCCCTAAAAAGGCAGGCAACATCATGGAAAAACCAAAATCCAGTTCGTGTTTTTTATAATCTTCGCCTTTGTCATCGACTTGAGTTATTGACATTTTGCCTGCTTCAATTTTATCAACTTTGGCATTAGTTATCCACTTGATATGTCGGTCTCGCATGACCGATTCCATCAAGCCTTTGGAATCACCAACCCCACCTAAGCCCAAGTGACCAATATAAGGTTCGGCGGTAACAAAGGTCATCGGCACTTGGTCACGGATGCCACGTTTGCGTAAATCGGTATCGACTATCATGGCAAATTCATAAGCGGGTCCATAACAACTCGCACCTTGTACGGCTCCAATAACGATTGGCCCTGGGTTTTCTAAAAACTTTTGGTATTCTTCCCATGCTTTTTCCGAATGCCCAAGTGTGCAAATGGATTGGGTGTGCCCATCAATCGGTCCTAAGCCTTCAACTTCATGAAAGGCAAGTTTAGGACCTGTAGTTATGATAAGATAATCATAAGCAACGACCTCACCATCTTCTAGTATGATTTTATTATTTTCGGCATCAATTGTTTTTGCTCCACTGGTTTTGAAACCAATTTTTTTCTTTGCCATGTAACGGGTTAAATCGACTGATATTTTTTCTGATTTTGACCAGCCAACCGCTGCCCATGGATTTGAAGGGGTAAAAAAGAATTTCTCACCTTTGTTGATTAAAGTTACTTGGTGTTGTTTGCCAAGCTCTTTTCGCATGTCATAAGCAGCGGGAACGCCACCAATGCCAGCACCTAATATTACGACGTGACTCATAATTGTTTCCTCATTTTAAATTTATATGATTGTTTTAAACTGCCATTTTTTTATCTGGCAAGTAACATTTCTCGTTTTTATTATTCAGGTTTTTTTATCAGTATTGGAATCCTGAACCAATAAGCGTTTAAGTATATCACTGTTTGCTAATTTATGAAATGCTAATATAAAACATTAGGTAAAAATTCGTAAATGGTTTACTGATTTGACTTGTTTTGTCTGATATTTGGGTTGAACAAAGATGTCTGATGGGGTATTATGTTGATTTTTTTTTGGGGACATCTGATGAAATTCACTGCTTTTTTCTTATTCATTTTACTAACTAATAGTTTCTGTGCCAATGCACAAAAACAAACCTTCCCACCTTCTTCTAAGGCCAAAGCACTGCACGCGGTGAAATTTGATATTTCCATGCCATTGAGATTAATCAAACCCAAACCCGTTGTCGCACAGGATAAACGTGGTGGCATGATGGTGGATAGCGGAAAAACCCAGTCAGGTAAAACACCTGATGCAAATGATTCTTATGATCCCGTTGTGCAATCTCAAAAAGGTGGCTTGCGCATTAATGCACCGACTGCCAGTTTTCAAGCCCTCACCAATATTGCCCAAGTCAGTCCGCCTGATGCCAATGGCGATGTTGGGCTTAATCATATTGTTGTTATGACAAATTTGTCCTTTCATGTGCTAAGCAAATCTGGCGTTTCTGCTTATGGGCCTGCTTTAAATAATACTTTATGGTCGGGCTTTGGCGGAGCCTGTGAAACGGAAAATGCTGGTGATCCCGTTGTGCTTTATGATCAAATTGCTGACCGTTGGTTGTTGTCACAATTTACTGCTGCTGGTCCAACCTATTACAATTGTGTTGCTGTTTCAGTCACCAATGACCCAACTGGCTCATACTATCGTTGGGCTATTTCCAATGGTTCAAATTTTTCAGATTATCCAAAATACGGTATTTGGTCAGATGCTTATTACCTAAGTACGCGTGATTTTAATAGCAACAATAATTATGTTGGCGTCGGTGTTTATGCCTTAAAAAGAGCAGATATGATTGCGGGCACACCCAATCCTGCCATTGTGTATAAATTTGAAAGCCGCGGAAGCAATCCGTGGCGGTTGGGTGATGGCTTGTTGCCTGCTGACTTGGATGGGCAAACTTTACCCCCAGCCAATACGCCTGAATTTTTTCTTGGCACGATGGATGATGGTTGGAGCTATGGGGCTGCACAGGATGCTTTATTGCTGTGGGAATTTGCTGTGGATTTCACCACACCTGCCAACTCGACATTTACCTTAACCAATACGCTACCTATTGCTGCCATGGATACTGACTTTCCCTGCGGTGGTGCACGAGATTGTATCGCCCAAAATGGCACATCTCAGAAAATTGATATTCAGTCTTATCGCCAACGAGCCTTGCATCGTTTTGCCTACCGAAATTTTGGTACACATGAGTCATTAGTCGCCAACCAATCTGTTGAAGCAACTACCGCAATTGCAGGTGTAAGATGGTGGGAAATTCGTGATCCAAGTGGTACAGCAACATTGTACCAAGAAGGAACTTATGCCCCAAATGACGGCATCAATCGTTGGATGGGCTCTGCTGCTATGGACTCTGCGGGCAATATGGCAATAGCTTACAGTGCATCCAGTAGCTCAATGTATCCTTCAATTCGTTATACAGGTCGTTTAAATGGCGATACTTTAGGGTTAATGACTTTGGGCGAAGGCTCAATCGTTGAAGGGGCTGGTGCCCAAACTGGTAATTCTCGCTGGGGTGATTATACCTCATTGACTGTTGACCCAATTGATGATTGTACTTTTTGGAACGTCAATGAATATTATGAAACATCTTCCTCACGTGGATGGGTTATTCGAGCGGGTTCTTTTAAATTTGATGAATGCGGAGCACCAGGGTTTTATTTAAGAAGCAATGCCGCCGAACAATCTATTTGTGCCGCAAATGATGCCACTTATGCGATTAATGTCGGTTCTATAGATAGTTTTTCATCACCTGTGACTTTGAGTGTGAGTGGTTTGCCAGTTCCTGCAACCACTGCATTTTCCCTTAATCCCGTGCCGACACAGCCAAGTTCGACCAACTTAACCATTAGCAACACCGCAACATTGACCAATGGCAGTTACAATTTACAGCTAAATGGAACAGCAACAGGAGCAGACAATAAGTCCTTAGATTTAATGCTCAATGTCTATGAAAACAGCCCTTCGGCACCAATTTTAACCTCTCCTGCATACAATGCGGATAATATTGGGCTGATGCCAAGTTTAAACTGGACAGGAAGCTTAAGTGCACAATACACCATAGAATTGGCAACAGATAGCAGTTTTTTAAACATTATTTATACAGGCACCACAACAGGCACGACAATCGTTCCATCGGTTACACTTAACACCAGTACTTTCTATTTTTGGCGGGTCAAAGCAACCAACAGTTGTGGCGACAGTACTTACTCAGCACTGTTTTCTTTTCGAACCCAAGCTGGTCCTGGCGATTGTAACACTGGCTACAGTGCCAATACTGCCTACAGTTATGATTTTGAAGCGGGCTTGAATGGCTGGACAACCACTGCTCTCACGAGTACAGAAATATGGGCACCATCATCGGTTGCTTCACACTCTGGCAGCCAGTCAATGCTAGCTGTTGATGTTGCTAATGTCAGTGATCAAGTGCTCACCTCGCCCGTTATCTCATTGCCACTTGGGCAAAATCCTATTTCACTCAAATTTTGGAACAAACAAATAATTGAAAACCAAACAAGCAACGGCTGTTATGACGGTGGCATCTTAGAAATATCAACCGATAATGGTGCAAATTTCACACAAGTTGCCAATTCTAAATTGTTAACAGATAGTTATGACGGTACAGTTTCTGCTTCATATTCGAGTCCAATAGCGGGGCAAGAAGCATGGTGTGGCGATCCTCAGGATTGGTTAAATTCTATAGTTGATTTAAGCGACTATGCGGGTTCTGATATTGTTTTAAGATTCCG
>CAZQMH010000181.1:0-5769 GCA_964594435.1 uncultured Alcanivoracaceae bacterium | reverse complement strand
AAGTAGTTCGGATTGTTGGGTTAAAACAAGTTTTATTCTTCTGGCAGCATCTTCGCAAAAGAGTAAATTTTTACCGTTAATTCGGGCAAATTCTTGTTCATCTTCGCGTTTGACTGCCGCCTGCACAACTGTTTGCAAGGCGTTTTCAACTAAATCAATGTATTTCTGCAATGGAATTTGCTGGCTATCAGTTTTTAGAAAAGTGCGAATATGGGCGGTTGAACGCTGAGCATGTGGTGTTGCATTGATGCCTTCTTCACTGCCTAACCATTGCATGACTTTATCATAATCCAGTGACTCTTTATTAAAGGATTGAGCAAAATTTTGTTGAATTAAACTGCGGGCAAGTGCAGCAGAGCATGGGCATGTGCTTGAATAAGTGACACTAAAATCCAACTCTATGTGCTTTACTCTTTTTTTATTTCTCACCAATAACAACGAAACAGGGTAGCTGCGCCATCCAGAATTGTCAGAAATCAAGGCTTTGCGGCGTATCAAGGCATCAAAATCCACTTCAACCAAAGCATTTTCACTCAACTGCTGGTGGCTGAGTAAAAACTCTTGGGTCAATAAGGACAGTTGTTGAAAGTCAATCAATTGATGGGTAAATATTTTATCACACGCCAAAAACAGACGCGACATATGAATACCACGTGTGCATTCATCATCCAAACTGACCTCGGCACGAACCCGTGCAATTGTCGCAGGAGTCGGTACATCTGCATTAAGTTTTATCGGCATTTCAATGTCACTCATACCAACCCAAGCTAAGGTTCCAGCTATTTTTGCTTTCACATCGGCGGCAACATCGGGTAAAGTACAGAGATTTTGACGGGTTTTATCTAACAAGTCATTTTCCAAATTTTTAATTAAACCGTGCCATTTTAACCCGAATATTTCGTTAATAGAGCGACAAATCGTCATTTCATCAAAAAAAATGCTTTTTTGTGTGTGAAAACCTATCTGGAGATATAGAATAGAGTAAGCACAATTAAACTGTGATGTATCTCACAAAAACATTTTTAAACAGTTAAGCTTGAATTCAATAGGTACTTATATAATGAGTAGCAAATAAAATAGAATTGACGACATGCGTTGTTTAGAGGTAAATATTATGAAAAAATTTGGACATTATGAAGTAACTGCCGAACTTGGTCGT
The DNA here is from genome assembly GCA_964594435.1 of uncultured Alcanivoracaceae bacterium. GTDB lineage: Bacteria > Pseudomonadota > Gammaproteobacteria > Xanthomonadales > Marinicellaceae > NORP309. The sequence continues at coordinate 4,610 of CAZQMH010000181.1, read as the reverse complement.
GGTGGTATGGGTGTGGTTTATGCGGGTTTTGAACCTTCGTTAAACCGCAAAGTTGCAATAAAATGCTTGGGTGAACATTTACTCAAGGACAAAGACTTGGTTGAAAGATTTACCCGTGAAGCAAAAGCCACGGCGGCTCTCAATGACCCCAATGTCATTCAAATTTACTTTATTGGTGAAGAACAAGGTCAACCCTATTTTGCCATGGAATATATCGAAGGGCAATCTCTTGATGATATTTTAAAAGGTGAAGTCGCTTTATCCGTAAAACATGCCAAAAACTTACTCAAACAAGCTTGCTTAGGCTTGGCTGCTGCTCACAAAAAAGACTTGGTACATCGTGACATCAAACCTGCCAATTTAATGATTACAACCCAAGGCGTGTTAAAAGTGGTAGATTTTGGTATCGCTCGAACACGCGAATACGGTGATAAACTTACCAATACTGGCGAGTTTGTTGGTACGCCTGGATATCTTTCCCCTGAGGTTTGTATCGGTAAAGAAGTCGATGCTCGGTCAGATATTTTTTCTTTGGGTATTGTCTTTTATGAAATGTTAGCAGGCAAAGTTCCTTTTGAAAATGACAGTCCATTGGGCTTGATGTTGGAAGTTGTGCAATCTGATATTCCTGATATTCGAAGCCTCAATAACAAAGTTGATAAAAAGACATCGTTCATATTAAACAAAATGATTGCAAAATCACCACAAGAACGCTACCAAAGTTGTGAAGAAATCATCAAGGATTTAGGCAATATTATTGAAAATGAACAACTGGCATCCATAAAAAAAGGCATGCAAACTGTCAAGACTTCCAAATCAGTAAAATCAGATACTAATCTCGCTGAAAAAATCACCTTACAGAGTGCCCAAACGGTAACAGCCCAAAACCTCACAACATTACCCAAAGCCAAAAGCAGTAAAAAATGGCTGATTGTTGCCACTCTATTTGCCGTTATTGGTGCTGGAGCATTTGGTTATGTAAATGGATATTTACCCTTCCCCAAGCACGACAACACAACCAGTGCTGTGGCTTTGGTTGATGCTAATGCACTCAACGTTCAAACTCATGCCCCAGTGATTGATGAATCAACACAACAACAAGAACCCAAGCAAGAACAACAATCACAAGCAACAACAAGCCAAGAAGAAAAACCAGGACTGATATCAGGCATTGGCAAAATGTTTGACAATGATACGCAAAAAGACGAAAGAGATGAAACAGATGAGACAAAAATTGAATTTGATAACGTCGTTAGTAACGAACAAAATATTGAAACAAACAACCTAAACGATACAGAAAATAACATACCTCAAAAAGAAAATAGCACAGAGACCATCGCCGCAATGGTTCATGCATCCGATAATCAAACACAAGTTCCAGCCCAAAACCCAACAGTCTCAATTGCCCCTGATACCATCGAAGCAACGAACACCGATCAATTGCTTGCCAGTGTCGAGCAAACAACCGTACAAATTGCCGCAATAGAGAAGACAAAACTGCCAACACTTGCCAATGAGTCTATTGAATCTGTTGCAAAACCTAAAATCAAAAAGGTTCACAAACACATTCCGTTAAACAAAGGTGTGGTGGTGCTGGCATTCGGCGACCCTGCGGTTGCTAATCCCATTGAGAAGATCATAGAAAGCGAACTGCGAGCCCAAGGCGTAAAAGTCATGAACGAACAATTCATCCCTGGCATGAATCGTTTGCTACAAAATGGTTTAGATTTGGCACAATTAAAAAATCTCATAGCAAAAAATGGTGGTCAAGCCATGATAATTGCCAATATCAATCATGTCGGTACACAACAATTAAATTATGCAGGTCGCAGTAGTCAATTAATCAATGCTCAACTAGATGTTGACACTTATGACATCAAAACTGGTGATACAATAGGCAGTGGCTTTGGCTCTAAATTAAATTACACTTCTTTGAATGCAACAGACCAGGCCACAGATGCTGTGATGAGCTTTAGCGACAGATTAGCTTCCTCGCTAAAAAAGAGTATTTGACTGGTTTGAGATTTTACACATGTTAAAAACGCTGATTTTATTATTCATCACAGGCAGTCTCAATGCTCAACAATTATTAAATGAACCCGATGCTCGTCTACATTTTGCACCTGTTTTTACCCAAGGGCTGATTATTCATGACAATATTGTGTGGGAAAGTTCTGGTTTGTACAGCAAATCCATGCTAACAAAATGGAATTTAAAAACAGGCAAAGTGTTGCAACAAAAAAAACTTGAGGATAACTATTTTGCCGAAGGCCTGACCATGCTCAATGGTCAATTGTACCAACTGACATGGAAACAAGGTCTCGGCTTTGTCATCAACCCACAAACATTAGAAACAACAAAAACTTTTCATTACTCTGGTGAAGGTTGGGGCTTGACCACCGATGGTGCTCAGCTTATTTTATCCGATGGCACCGCTCAATTACGCTTTATTGACCCAGAAAACTTCATGGTCACAAGAACCCTAACGGTACAAGCAGAAGGTACTGAAATCAACCAACTTAATGAACTGGAATTTATCAATGGTGAGATTTGGGCAAACGTCTACCAAACAGACTACATCGTTGTTATTAACCCTCAAAATGGTTCGTTAGTAAGAAGCTATCACCTGCCCAATTTATTAAAACAAAAACCGGGTGTACTCAATGGCATAGCCTATGATACAGTAACCAAAAAAATATGGGTCACAGGGAAAAACTGGCCTTATCTTTTTAGTTTTTAAATCATATTATTACAGATACTATTTGGGTATAAAAGATTGGTATTTTCTCTTATCTGTTTGGCAATTCACTAGTGACTTGGAGAACAACAACCATTTTTTTACGTGAATAGAGTCGTATTGTATGCTTTTTCCCTCTAAGAAACAGTCATTAAGGTAATCTCGATTAACCAAAACATAACGATTGGGCTTTTCATTTAACCAGATAATTGCCGCAAGCTGTTGTTCCGCTTTAGCGATATGGTGACCAAAGTGGGTTGTTTGCCATTGGCTGTGGAGCAGTAGTTTTTCCCGCATTCCGACAATACCTAATTCTGCATTATTAGGTATTTTTTGTGCTATTGCCTTCATCATTGGTTCGCTACTCATGGCTTTATCGACCAATGGCATCGCCCAAAAACTATAACTCAGCCACAGCAAGCAAATAAAAACCGTGTATAAGGTCATCGCTCTTTTTCGCAATAAGAGACTTAGAAACAAACCTACCAGACCAATTGTTGACAACCAATACCATAGATTAACCGCATAGCGTTGAGTTAAGGCATTCAGTTTTTCATGTCCAAACAAACCTGCTAAACCGACAACACTAAAACTAAAAGTAATAAAAACTACAAGTAAGAATACTAATCTTTGGGTATTTTTATTCACCATTAATTGTTCAAAATAAGGTGCAATCAGCAAAACAAACATGGGTAAAACAGGCAACATGTATTCAGCCCTCTTACCTTTGGACAAGCTAAAGAAAAAGATGCTTAAACTCAGCATTATTAGTGGGTAAATAATACGTCTTTCATTCTTTTTAAAGGCATGAATAATGGGTCTAACCAACCAAGGAATAAACAGCGTTAGTGGCAACCAAAACAAGGGAATGACTTCAAGAATATAGTAATAAAAGGGCTGGATATGAGCCCAAGATTTTGCATAGCGATTGACTGTTTGTTTGAGTAATATATTATCTCTGTAGCCAAGGTTTTCGACTGTTGGGTGTTGTGCAACTTGTATAAGCATCGGTAACAACCACAAAGATACCGCAAGCAACAAAAAAACTATTGCTAAAAACCATTTCCCCCAATATTTATTTTTTTTATCAAGCCAAAGTGGCGGATACTTAAGCAAAGCCAAGAGCATCAGCACAGGTAAAAAACCAACACCTTTGGTGATAATGCCCATACCCATGGCAAAAAATGCTAAATAGTACCATTTCCAAGAAGGACCAAGTATAAGATGGCGTAGCAGACCATAACAACCCAGCATCACCCAAAAAGCAACAGGTGCATCCAACTGCCCACTTTTCGCCTGTAAAATAAAATGCAAACTTATAGCCAACAAATATCCAGCATAAAGTCCTATTCTCTTGTTCCATAAACGCCTAGCAATATCATACGTCATCCACAAGGTTGCCAAAGATAACAAAGCCGATGGTAAAAGAAAGGCAATCTTCAAGTTATGCAACAAAGCATAGAAAAGAAAAATCATCCACATAACCATTGGCGGTTTATCTGGATAAATTTCGCCACCTCTGTGTGGAAAAAACCATTGTCCTGTATCCCACATTTCTTTCGCCATTAATGCAAAACGAGGTTCATCAGGTGGCCACGGATCACGCAAACCGATACCTGCAAAAATGACGATGGCAGCAAAACAGAAGAGCCAAAAGGTATAACGATTTAAATTAGAATCATTCAAAGAAAAGAGTACAAGCAAAAGTTGGCAAAATTTTACTCCTTTTAGCTTTGAATTGGCTAGCTTTTGCTTTATTTAAGGCAAAAAAAATGCAAACCCGAGGGTTTGCATTTTATTGGTCTCTAATTTAACTTACGTACATTGTGAAGGGATTGGACTGAATGAATATTCACAAATATCGATACCTTCA
>CAZQMH010000180.1:0-5789 GCA_964594435.1 uncultured Alcanivoracaceae bacterium | reverse complement strand
AGTTGAAAAGTTTTCATAATACCCAAACCTCAAGAGTGAAAACACGATTATAACACATTTCTGTTTCGGAACTTCGGTTGTCAATCCAAAGTTAAAGTGTCCGCTTTTAAAAATACGCCATCGGTACAATAAATGGATTTATATTACTACCCAAATCCTACTTAGTTTTGGTATTTGGGACGTGGAAATTTTCTAAAGTTTCGACAAAAACACTGAGAAACTGATTGCATTGGTAGGCATCGAGCACCCGATGGTCGATGGTAAGACTGACATAACACATGGGCTTTATCATCATGACATCTTGCTCATTTATTGTTTTCACCACCACACGTTTTTCCATCGCTCCGATGCCTAAAATTGCGGATTGCGGTTGATTGATAATAATCGGTGTGGCAACCAGCGAACCACTCACACCGTGATTGGAAATGGTGAACGTGCCTTCTTTTACATCGCGAGGTTTAAGCTCTCCTGCTCTGGCTTTATTGGTGAGACGAGTCAGCTCTTTGGCGATGGCAAACAGGTCTTTGTTATGGCAATCTTTTATAACTGGAACAATCAATCCTTTATCCGCAAGTGCTGTTCCCACACCTATATTTATGCTGGCAAAAGTTTCTATGAACTCGTCATGCCATTGGGCATTGATTAAGGGTTGTTGCTTGATGGCTGCGACTGATGCGGCAATAAAATAGGCAGTAAAGGTGAGGTTTGCCCCTTTGTCCATAAAATTTTGTTTGTGCTCTTTTCGATGAGCAATAATAGCAGACAAATCCAAATTAAAAACCGAGGTAACATGTGGTGCGGTGTGTAGAAGGCTTTGAACCATGTGTTGGGCTATATTTTTCCGCATCGAGGTATGGGCTATTTTTTCACTTTTTAAGGTGTGAGCTGCCGAGACCTTATTTTTTACAGGCTGTTGCAAAAAAGCACCAATATCACGTGATGTTACTCGTCCGTTTCGACCCGTGCCTTTGATTGCAGATAATTCTAGTTTATGTTTTTGCAGCAAACGCCGCACGGCAGGACTCAAAGCCATTTGTGAGTTGTGGTCATTGCTGTCATTGTCTGTGAAAAAGGTTTCGATTAAGGCTTGAGGCTCATTGATTTTCGAGTGGAGATTTTGCTTGACTTTCGTGGTTTGAGCTGAGGTGTCTATGATGCCTAGTACCGTATTTTCTGGGATTTCTTGCCCTTCTTGCAGAATTATTTCTTGCAGTTTTCCTGATGCTGGGGCGATAACTTCCATCATTACTTTGTCGGTTTCTAGTTCGACTATGGGCTGATTTTTTTCAACATAATCACCGACTTTGCATACCCAACTGGCAATGGTGGCTTTGGTGCCTTCGGTTTGGTCTTGGGATAAAGTAATATTAACTGTCGTCATTAAGCTGCATCCAGTTTTTTGAGGGTAAGTAAGATTTTTTCCGTTGTTGGCACCACGGCATTCATTAGGTTTGGTGCATGTGGATTGCCAATATCCGGCATTGCTAATCTTTCAATCGGTGCATCCAAATCATAAAAAGCTTCTTTGGCTAATGTTGCGGCAATTTCGGCTCCAAATCCCGCTGAAATATTATCTTCATGCACGATTAAACAACGGTTGGTTTTTTTAACCGATGCTAACACCATTTGTTTGTCCCACGGACGCAATGTTCTCAAGTCAATTAAATCTACCGATAGTTGTGATTGTTTGACTGCTTTTTCACAACGGTGCACCATGCCACCCCATGTGACGATGGTAAGCCGGTCGCCAGAGGTGATTTTTTTGCCTTGACCAAAAGGAATAATGTACTGGTCACCTGGATATTCACGACGAGCCCAAACATGGTCGAGCATACGGCGGTGTTCAAAAAATATCGTGGGATTGTTATCCCGTAAGGCATAACGCAATAAGCCAACCGCATCTTGGGCATTGGAAGGCATAACAACCTGCCAACCGATAGCATGAATCCATTTCACCTCTGCGGTTTGCGAATGCCATGGGTCACCACAGCCAAAATAACCACCTGCCATGCGTACCACCATCGGTGCGGCAAAACGGTTATTGGTTCGCCAACGCATCGAACCAATATCATTGAGTTGTTCTTCTGCTGGGTCGGCATATTTGCGGAATTGAATTTCAGGCACAGGCAACAAACCTGCCAATGCCATGCCTTGTGCGCGTCCAATAATACCTTCTTCGGACAAACTTGTATCGAATACACGTTGTGTGCCAAATTTTTCTTGCAAACCCAAAGTCACGGCATGCACACCACCTTTTTGACCAATATCTTCACCAAAAACCAGCATTTTCTTATTATGCTGCAACTCAAAATCTAAAGTTTTGCGAATTGCCGTTACCATATTAATGCGACCAGGTTGGGCGATGACCTCTGTGGAAGAAGGTGGAAAAATAGGCTTGGATAAATGTATTCCACCTTGTTTTTGTAGAATCATCGAGCCGCTTTCATCGTATTCACAAAATGTATTTGTGGTAATGGTGTCTGGATTAGCAAACGCCTTATTGTCGGCTTTAATCAGGGCTTGATTAACTGTGGTTTTGGCTTTTTCTTGTAACTGCTGCCATTTTTCTTCATTAATGAGTTTATGGTTGATGAGGTATTTCTTTAATTTTGGCAAAGGGTCATGACCGTTTTCAAAGTCAAGTCGCTGTTTTGATTTATAACTTTGGGTATCTTGTGCCGAATGACCGTTTAAACGTGGCACGGTCAAGCGTAACAACACGGGTTTTCTTTGCACTCGCACAACATGATGGGCAGATGCTATGAGTTCGGCTGTTTGTTGCGGATTAGTGCCGTCACCACTAAAAATAGTCAAACCTTTGAAGGATTGCAAGTTTTTAGCAATATTTCCACCAGGTGTTTGAAAGTCAGAAGTGACAGAAATGCCATAGCCATTGTCTTCTATATAAAACAATTGGGGTATTTGTTGGGTCGTTGCGATGGTTAATGCCGACCAAAAACCATTGGTTGCAACCGAACCATCGCCGCCTAAAACTACACCAATGGCATCTTTCCATTTGCTGTTATTTAACACTTCAGCATGGTAATGAGCCGCTTGGGCCCAACCTGTCACCGGTGTGTACTGTGCCCCTACTCCACCACTCATGGGCAAGGTACAGGCTCCTTTTTCTCGTGGATTGTTAAAAACCACGCCAATATCTCGTCCATCGGAAAATCCACCCTGTTTCATCATTGATGCTTCAAGTGCTTGGCGTGGCGACAAACCCATAGCCAATAGCAAGGGTCTGGAACGATAATAGCCTGAAACGGCATCTTTTTCGCCAATCAGTATTTGTGCTAATATAATCTGAGCCATGTCGTGCCCACGAGCAGAAAATTGGTACAAAACTTTTTTGTTTTTGACTAAGGTAAATTCTTCTAAATCATCTAAAGCCCGTGAAATAAGTAATTTTTCGGCAATTGTTTGCCAATCAAAAGCAAACTTTCTATCAAGATTTTCGGCTGTGTTCATGGTGCTGGTTTGTTTATCAAAAAAGAGAGTAGTATTATGCTTGAAAAAGAAAGAAATGTGCTTGCAAAAAGTACTCAATAAAGCTATTAAAATGGAATTTAATTTACTATAATAACAGTTATTAGCAATTATATTTGAACATAATGGATAAATACGATAGAAATATACTAAAATTAATTCAAAAACAAGGTCGAATTAGTAACAAAGAATTGGCAAAAGAGGTCAACTTATCACCAGCTGCTTGTTGGCGACGCATGCAAACCTTAGAACAAAAGGGTTACATACGTCGTTATACTGCCCTGTTAAACCATGAAAAACTGGGATTAAATATCACCGCTTTTGCTCACATAAGCCTTGAAAACCACCACGAAACAACGGTTAAGAGCTTCGACAAAGCCATTGCAAACTGGCAAGAAGTGCAGGAATGTCATGCCACTTCGGGCGATTCTGACTATTTATTAAAAATCATCACCAAAGACATGCACAGTTACAATAACTTTATGTACGACAAACTCTTAAAGCTCAAAGCCATTCGTTCTGTCAACACCAGCTTTTCCATGCAGCAAAAAAAGTTATCAACCGAATTGCCTTTATCAGAAATTTAAATTAAGATGACCACATCTTGTGCCGACAAACCTGAATACATTATGCCACATTCCAATACATTACAAATTTTACAGCAAAACATGATGGATGCCATCACTGGCTCTGATGCTTTTTTCAACAACTTAGCAAAATTACAAACCATGTACCAACAAGGCAATGTCGATGCTGGATTATTTTTAGCTTGGACCTATACGCAACGGGGTTCGATAACAGGATTTACCCAAAAATCCTTCACCATTTGTCAGCAAATTGCCGAGCAAACCAATCACCCACGAGCATTGGAGTGGATGGCCGACTTGCTACTCTGGGGAGTTGGAATCGAAAAAGACGAAAACCAAGCCTTTAAGCTTTATGAAAATCTTGTCAACTCAGGGCACTTACCTCTTACCCTGCTTGCCTACTTACATTCACAAGGAATTGGCACCAAAAAAGACGAAATTCAAGCCAGTACTTTATTATTGAAAGCCGCCGCCCAAGGCGACACTTTGGCTTTGATTTTGCTGGCTCACCGCTATAAAATTGGCTTAGGATTGCCAGTCAACGGTGTTTTGGCACGGGCTTATGCAACTTTAGCTAGCAAAAGAAAATTCCCTGGTGCCGACCAAAAGCTGCATGAACTAAAAGTGCGATTTGCTTCCATCAAACAATCATTAGTCGACAAAACCGTCGCAGCACTGATTAAAAACATCGAAGGATTGGATGATAAAGTACAAACACTCATGCGCAGCATCGCTCCTGACAATCCTGTATTTGCTACAAATTTTATGCAATTATTAACGATGAGTTTAGATGAATTGGGTATAAAAGATTTATCCTGCAATCCAGAAATCCGCGGCTATAAAATCACCTCAGTCAAGTCCATCCCTTTAACTATCAACACCATTAGTGATTCGCCCGTTTTGAAAACCGTACCGAATTTTGCCAGTTTTGAGGAATGCCAGTATTTAATTGCCCAATCCCAAGGGGTTTTAAAATCAACTGCCGAACAGCTAAAACACAAAAATGAAATTTCTGAAGTTGATGCGTTTTCTGGCGACAGTGCGGTACTGGCAGGCACACAAACTTCACCTGTGAACCGCACAATTGTACAAAGATTTGCAAAAATATGCAAAATTCCAGTTGCCCATTTTGAACCCGTTAGCGTACTAAAATACTCCAAAGGTCACGAATACGCCTCTCATACGGATGCTTTTGATGAAAATCGCATCAAGAACCATGAGAAAATTGGTGATTTTGGCGGACAACGTATCAGCACCAATCTGATTTATTTATTGCCCGCAACAAAAGGCGGACACACCTATTATGAAGCCATTGATTATACCGTTATTGGTGATGTTGGCACCGCTGTTATTCACTTTAATGCACGCAAGGACTTTACTGCCGACAGCAGAAGCCAGCATATCGGCACAAAAATACAAGAAGGAGAAAAATGGCTGATGCGTACAGCCTCACGTCGCTTTGCTTTATACGGTAACAACAAAACCCCGCTTTAACTCACATGCTTATATTTCAGCAATACACTTGAGTTCAATCGCTATTGGGGTTGGCAAACAGTTCACTTCTACCGTTGTGCGACACGGTTGATTTTGCTTGAAGTATTTTGCATACATTTTGTTGAAAAGTGCAAAATCTTGCTGCATATTGGTTAAGAACACCGTGACATCTATCAGCTTTTGCCAATCGCTGCCTGCTTCTTGCAGTATTATTTTGAC
>CAZQMH010000179.1:0-5829 GCA_964594435.1 uncultured Alcanivoracaceae bacterium | reverse complement strand
ACATCATGTTTTCTAAGGCGGCTAAATCATTAAAAGGAACGGTTAAGGTTAAATCGGCAACCGCCGCAGGCACGCCAGGAGAACCAGGTATACCAAGGGTTAAAACACCGCTGCCAGCTTTCACCAAAAAAGAATCGGCATGACCATGATAACAACCTTCAAATTTGATAATCTTATCCCGTCCCGTAAAACCACGAGCCAAACGAATAGCACTCATGGTTGCTTCGGTACCTGAATTGACCATACGCACCATATCCAAGGATGGAATTAACGAACACATTTTTTCAGCAACACTGACCTCAGCGGCTGTGGGTGTGCCAAAACTCATGCCATTATCCACCGCTTTATGTACCGCCTTGAGCACTTTTTTGTTGCTATGACCCGCAATCATCGGCCCCCACGAGCCAATATAGTCGATGTATTCATTGTCATCAACATCATAAATATACGGACCTTTGGCACTTTTGATAAACAGGGGTTCGCCACCCACGCCTTTAAAGGCTCGAACGGGCGAATTAACACCGCCTGGGATAAATTTTTGAGCTTGAGAAAATAAATCGTGGTTGTTCATAGTATGCCATCTTGAAAAAGCCTATTATAATTGTAAACAACAAGCATTGTCCAATAATCCTACCCTTATGCTATAATCTCGCTTTTTTATATCGGGATTTGGGATTAAGGTCAAACTTATGCCACAAAAAACAGCCTTAATAACAGGAATAACAGGACAGGACGGGAGTTTGTTGGCGAAATATTTGTTGTCATTAAATTATTCTGTGCTGGCAGTGTGTTCACAGCAACCTAATTTGTGGCGTTTAGTGCACTTGGGGATAGCGACGGATTGTGCCATTGAATTTATAAACTATAAAAATTCAGCAACGATTAAAAACGTCTTAAAAGAAAACAAAATTGATGAATTTTATCATCTGGCTGCCATGACCCATGTTGGGCAATCGCACCAACATGCCAAAGAAGTTATGGAAGTTAATTGTTTATGGACGATTGAATTATTAAACAGCATTCAACAATATTCAGCAAGCACCCGCTTTTTTTTTCCAGCAAGCAGTGAAATATTTGCGGCCGATTTAACCCATCTTGCCAAAGAAGAGGATTGCAAAAACCCTTCGAATCCTTACGGAATTTCTAAACTCGCAGCCTACCAAATGGTGAAATATTTTCGTGAGGTGCATGGTGTTTTTGCCTGCAATGGCATTTTGTTTAACCATGAATCAAGCCTAAGAGCGGCAAGTTTTGTCAGTAAAAAAATAGTGCAATCGGCAGCAAAAATTGCCAAAGGTGACAAAAAACCCTTAAGTTTAGGCAATATTTACGCCAAAAAAGACTGGGGATATGCACCAGATTATGTGCCCTATTTTCATAAAATGTTACAACAAACATGCGCCGCAGATTACGTGCTTGCCAGCGGTAAATTACACAGCGTGAAAGACCTGGTTGATTGTGCTTTTCAGGCACTGAATTATCCATTGTTTTGGCACGGTGAAGGACTGGACTGTGTGGCAAAAAACCAACACGGTGAAACAGTGGTTAATATTAATCCACGCTATTTCCGTCCATTGGATAAGCATTTTTTGGCTGGAAATGCCGTAAAAGCCCAAAAAACACTCGATTTTAAAGAATTAACCCCCTTTTCCTCATGGGTCAAAGCCATGACTTTGGCAGAGTTTGAGTCGCTTGCATGAAAGTTATTTTAAATGTTGATGCCATCAGTCAGCCCTTAACAGGCTTGGGCACTTACGCCTACCAACTTGCAAAAGGTTTGCCTTTACATCATGCGATTGAGGACGTTAAACTTTATTCTTCGCACCATTGGCTCAAGGATGCAAAAAGTGCGTTAGTGGCGAATCAAAATTTAGTTCGCCTTCGCAATACTGTTCCTTTTAAAACTACAGCCTTAAAACTTTACACTTGGCAAAAAAACCAACTGTTTAAACACAAAAGTAAAGCTTTGGTCAAAGATTATATCTTGCACAGTCCAAATTTTCTATTGATGCCTTATGCGGGTGTTAGTGTTGTGACGCTGCATGATTTGTCATTTTTGCGTTATCCACAAACCCACCCTGTTGAGCGGATAAAACTTCTAGAAAAACAATTGCCAAAATCACTTGCTCAAGCCGATGCGATTATTGCCGTATCCGAATTTGTCAAAACAGAAATTCAACAAGTTCTCGGCGTTGCCGCTAGTAAAATACATGTCGTTGCCAATGGTGTCTCGCAACGCTTCCAACCCTATAATGAGCAGGAAAACCATAACATATTAAAAAAACACAATCTTATTGGCACAAAGTATTTGTTAACTGTTGCCACCTTAGAACCACGCAAAAATCTCAACAACCTCATTGACGCTTACCAGATGTTGGAAAAAAAGACCAAACAGCACTACAAACTGGTCCTTGTCGGTAGCAAGGGATGGCTGAGTGAACATTTAGACAAAAAAATCAACAACTTGGTACAAAAAGGCGAAATTATACGCTTGGGCTATGTTGCCGATGAAGATTTACCGCATATTTACGCTGCGGCCAGCGGTTTTGTTTTGCCCTCTTTGTACGAAGGTTTTGGACTGCCGATTTTGGAAGCCATGGCAGCGGGTATTCCTGTGTTGACGTCGAATGTTTCTTCATTGCCTGAAGTTGCCGCCAAAAGTGCCATTTTAGTCAATCCGCATGATTGCCAAGCCATTGCGATGGGTATGCAACAACTTATAGATGACAAAATTGCACGAAAACAGATGGTGACAGAAGGCTTGGCATTGGCTCAACATTTCACTTGGCAAAGATGTGTTGCACAAACAATAAAAGTTTATCAGCGTGCACAAACTGGTGATATGGTCAATAAGTGAAAAATTATTTCGACTTGATTTTCTCCAGTATTTTTGTGCGTGCTTCCAGCAGAATAGAGTTTTTATCCAAGCTATTGACAATGTCTTTAGCCACTTGTTTGGGACCCTTCTTGCCCCACGATTTTCCTTGAATAAAATATTGCTCGGCGATTTTCCCAACCAAATAAGTGGCATAATACGCCAAAGCACCTTGAGCTCCCGCCGTTAAGGTGGTGGACAAGCCTGCACTGACTGTTTTTAAGGCTGAGGATAATAAATTCACACCCCAAACAGCTCCCATCAATGCCGCTAATTGTGCCATAATGTTCAGGCTCAGCTTGCTGGCCTCTTTGCCGACAATAGGCAAGCCATAGACTTGAGAAAGTTTGCGTATCATAGCGACATCCATGCCTGCGGCAATAAGTAAATCAGCCACAGGGATTGGATTAAAGGCGACACCAATGCCTTTGGCAATGGAATAAGTTGTGACGACCTTTTCCGCACTATCGGCTTTTAATTGTGTGATTTTTCGGGCTATTTTTTCACTGATAGCCCCTGCAAATAGCGAGGCATTTAGGGCAGTTATTGTTTTGCCATCGTGTTCTAAAATTTCCCAAATTCTTTGTTTGACTTGTGCAATATCGGGCTGAGGGTTGATTTTCTCTCGTGTTTGCCCACCATTTTCATCTGTTTTGATGAGTGTTTGCGGCAAAGGTGCAGCACTTGCACTCACGATGTTGTCGCAGTTGATGAAATCTTGCGTTTTACTGATAAGTGAAGTTTTGAGTTGTTGCAACTGTTCATCGGTGTACAGGTCAGCTTTATTGAGTACGATGATTATTTGTGTGTTTGGTGTGTGAATTTGTTGCAATTGTGTTAATTGGGATTGGGTTAAATCTCCTTCAACCACAAATAAAATAATATCAGCCAGTTCTGCTGCCAGATGTGCCATTTCTTCACGTTCATGTCCTGCGACTTCATCGGTTCCAGGTGTGTCAATGAGCACCATGTTTTGTTCTTTATACTGATGCCAGTCGGCTTTTTGTTGTGCTTTGGTTTCACCATGCAAAGGACTGGTACTGAATTGTGCTTGACCAAGCAAAGCATTCAGCAAGGATGACTTGCCAGAACTCACTTTGCCAAAAGCGATGATATGCACTTGGGATTTTTCTAATTTACCGATGAGCTGTTGAACTTGTTGGTACTCGTCTTTTAATTGCATCCGCACAGCCGCAGGAATATGTTCGTCTTGTAACAAGTCATGCAAAGAACCCAAACTTGCAGCCGTTGCATTTTCATGTTTAGGCTGCTTTGGTTTGGATTTATGCGTCGATTTTAAGCGCCATTTTCGCCAAATCTTTTGCCAGCGTTTGTGCAGGTCCAAGTAGATTTTCCTCAAATTTTTGTTGGGTGGCTTGAGCATCGAGCATGCCCAAGGTCGATACAGATTCTAACACAGCATTGCCCAATGCATTAAAAATCATGCCATAAGCAATGGCATGGGTTAATCCTCCTGCCGCCGTGCCAATGCCAGGAAAAGATTTCAAAGCATTGCCCGCAACCGCCAAAACTAATGAAACCGATGTTTTTAACTTTCCACCTGTTAAACGAATAACGGCATCAATTTCCATAGCTTTGGGTGAAACATCGTACAAAGTACAAATATTTTGCACCATTTTTGTGCCCAAAGTGCCCTGAATAACAATATCCGAGCCAGGAGCAACCGATGCCATTGCACCAAATACTGCCTTTTTGGTGTAGGCAGAAATAATGCGTTGAGCACTTGCGTAATTAAACGCATCACTGGCAGTATTGAGTTTATCCTGTGCCAACATAAGCATGGCAGCATCTCGAAAACGATGCAGTATTTCAGGGTTGTTTGCTACGACTTTTTCGATGGCTTGTAACAAAGGTTTGATTTCGGGCGGTCGGTTTTGCACTTTTTTGTGGCGTTTGCCGGTGCTGTCTTCATACACAATTGTTTCTTTGCCGCCTGTTGAAATCAATGCTACAGGGTATTTTTTTTGTGTTTTGTTCTTGATGGCGTCAACGATGAGTGCTTGTTCTTCTTGTTGGTAACGATCGGATTTATTTAAAGCAAGCACCATCGGCTTTTTCGTATTTCTCAAGCTACTGAGTACTCGCATTTCGGTTTGTGTAAGGTCTGAATCGGTTAAAAAGACGACCACATGCGCTCGCAGAGTCTCGTCAATGGCAAGTTGCTGGATTTCGGCATCAAAATCATCTAATCCAGGCAAATCTATGATGCTGAGATTTTTATAATTGTAATATTCTATGCTCTTGGTCGTTCCTGATAAAACATCGGTTGCAATGTTTTTGTGTGGCATAAGGGCTTGTATAAAACTGCTTTTACCTGCCGAAACAGTGCCATAAAGGGCAATATAAAATTTGCCTTGGGCTCGTCTTTTATCGAGTTCGATAAGCTCGTGTTGAGCAGGAGCAACATCCACGCCCCGTGATTCTTGTAAGGCAAGGCTTTGCCGCAGGGATGATTCGTCAATTGCTTGCAGTTTCTTTTTAATCGGTTTGGGTTTAATTAAGAGAAAATACAAATACACAGCAAATACAGCCACCGCAAAGATAACCAAAGTATATAAAATCGTCACCCAAAGCGGTGCTTCTTGTAAATAATGCCAAATACTCAACAGTTTTTCGGTCAACATTAACACCAAAAACAAACTCACTACCACGATAAAAATCACGATAAGAGTCAAAATGGATTTGGAATTAAATTTCACTACTTTCGCTGCTTTGCCATTAAAGACCTTATTATGTGGTTGTTTTACCCAAATTAAAAGTGAAAAATGTCACCAAAGGTTTAATTAATACGTTTGTAAAAATCAGCCCATAGCAATAAAGCTCCAGTGGAACCCGTAAGTTTTGTGGCAGTATTGTCGTCTTTGCCAACCCAAAAGGTTGCCAATATTTTATCATCATAACCCACAAACCAACTGTTTTTGCCAGAGTTAGTG
>CAZQMH010000178.1:0-5888 GCA_964594435.1 uncultured Alcanivoracaceae bacterium | reverse complement strand
CCAAATTCACCTTTTCCGCAGTAGGTTCTCTATTCTCGGACAAGCTCCTAGGAGCCTGGCCGAGAATAGATAATCTATTCTCGGACTAGTTCCAAGAGAGATTATTCGATTATTGTGACTTCTGCTTGTGGTCTTAGGCGTTCGTTACCACGAATGACAACGCTATCACCTGCTGTGACTTGCCCTTTGACTTCAATCAGCGAACCTTGAGCGATACCTGTTTGCACGGTTATTTTTTGTGCCTTGTTGTCAACAATTTTATAAACATATGTTTCATTGCGGCGAATAACCAAGGCATCACGGGGGACGGCGGTCACTTCTTTGCTTGCTTGAATGGGCAACAAAACAGTCAACGCCTGCCCTGACCACAAACCTTGTGCCTGTGTTGTTAACCGAACTTCTACCGAATGAGAGGCATTAACACTGGATGGTACAAAAGTGCTAACGATGGCATCATAGTAAATTCCTGCTTGTGTTTGGATTTGCCATACCTTGTTCTTTTTGAGTTGTTCTTTGTAGTGCATTGGCACATTGACTCTGATTTCAAGATTGTTAGATTGTTGAAATTGCAGCACGTCGTTGCCGTTGTTGAGGTATTGCCCGATTTGGGCTACTTGCTTGATGACATAGCCATCAAATGGTGCAGCGATGGATAATTTGGTGACTTGATCTTGGTATTGTTGGTGGCGAGACTGAACTTGGGCGAGTTCACTTTTGGCGGCTAAAAAGTCAGCTTTGTTTTGTTCGAGCTCGGTTTTCGAGATGAGGTTCTTTTTGACCAAATCGCTTAGTCGCTTTTTTTCTGCTTTTAAAAAAGTAAACCGAGCTCTTGCACTGTTGACGGCGTCTAACAACTCTTGTTCTCGCAAGGATGACTGGGTATCCGTTAAGATTGCCAGTGTTTGCCCTTTTTTTATGGATGAACCAACTTCTGCCAATGATTGCACCATGCCTTTGGATTCGGCTTTTATGGTGGTTGTCACTTTGGCTTGCATGATGGCTGGTATTTTTCTAACAGGTGACATCTTTAGTCGTTGTGCTTTTGCCACTTTTACAGGAGATGGGCCACCAAATTGGGCGATGCTTAATTGGGTGATTAGGGTTAAGAATAAAAGCAAAAATATTTTATACATTTTGTGTTTCCATGCTGGTTGCATTTTTTGAAAATAGTTTTAATAAACTGGGTAATAAGATGAGCGTGAATAATGTTGAAAGAAACATACCACCGACAATAACCGCTGCCAATCCTCGGTACAGTTCCGTACCCGAACCTGGAATGATTAACAGTGGCAACATGCCAAAAATACTGGTTAATGTTGACATTAAGATAGGTCGAATTCGTAATAAAACAGCATTTTTTACCGCCGCATTGATTTCCATGCCGTCTTTCATTGCCATACGTGCACGATCCACTAACAAAATAGCATTATTAACCACTAAGCCTAGAAGAATGATAAAGCCAATCATGGTCAGTAAGTCCATTTGTTGTCCGAGTGCCAGATCCATCAAACGAATGGCAATGATGCCGCCAACCGTTGCCATTGGAATAGTGGTTATCACCAGCAATGAGTCTTTAAAAGACTGAAACATGGCTGAAATTAATAAATAAAGGATAACAATGGCTAATAAAAAGGACTGGGTTAAACTTTTCAAAGCAATGGTTAAAGACTCAGCGGTGCCACGATAATTTACCATACTACCAGCTGGCAGCATGTTTTTTAACATGGGTGTCAGTTCTTTTTGTAAGAGATTCATTCCCTGTTCTAATGCCACATCATTGGGCAAAGTGACTTGTAAGGTCAGGGTGCGCAGTCTGTCGAGGCGTTGGATTTGGCTAGGGCCTGCCGTGCGTTGGATTTCTGTCAAATCACCCAAAGCCAGGATTTCGCCAGATGCTGTATACAAGGGCACTTGGCTAAATTCCTCAGGAGTCATCCATTGGTCATTTCGAAGAATAACATTGTAACGTCGGCTGCCATTAAAGTATTCACCGACAAAATTACCATTGCCCAATGCCCGAACAATTCCAGAAAGCTGGGCTCTTGTCCAACCTGCTTCTGCCAATGCTCTGTCTTTAGGCTTGAGTCGTAGCTCGGGTTCGCCATATTCTAGTGAGGGAGAAGGACGAATTTGTGCCTGAGGAATTAATTGACTGATTTTGCCAAAAGCCGCCTTACCAACATCCAATAACTTTTCATAATCACCGCCTTGCAAATCTACATTAATCTGACGAGCTCCACCAATGCCTCTAAAAATTGAAGCACGCCGAGCAAAACCAAAGGTATCAGGAAGATTAGTCAAAACTTCACGGTTAATAATCTTGAGCAATTCATCCACTTCGTCTGTGTTTTGTGCCCGCACCCCAAAAAAAGCCCCTTGACCAAACAATCCCAAGAAATAATTTTTAACTTTTGGACTTCTGCTGCCATCAATAAAGGGTTGCATCCGTTGTTTGATAACTTCCACCAAATCCTCACGTGCACTTTTTACCGATAAACCAGGCTGCGGCAATAAAAACCCAAAACTTTGCGGTCTTTTGCCTGATGGCAAATAATCCGCTGGTGGGATAATGGAATAAGCCACTAACATTGGCACAATAGTTAATAAAAAAACCCACGTCATTTGCTTGCTTTTGGTGTTGGTTATGCGGTTAATAAAATTTGCTACACCATCCCACCAATGGTAATGGGCATCATCAAACTTATCTTCCTTAATCCATTTGGAAGCCGCCGCGGGTAAAACCGTAAGGGCAACAAGCAAAGAGACGACAATAGAAACAGAGATGGTCACTGCCAAATCAGCAAAAAGCTGCCCTGATTCGTCTTTTAGGAATATAATGGGTAAAAATATTGCCACTGTTGTGGCTGTTGAGGCAAGAAGTGCTGCCCAAACTTGAGTTGTGCCAAGCAAAGAAGCCGCCGTTGCTTGCAAGCCTTTTTCTCGTTGGCGAATAATATTTTCCAATACCACAATCGCCGCATCAAGCACCATGCCCGTGGCAAATGCCAAACCAGCTAAAGAAATAATATTCAGTGAACGACCCAATATTTTCATAGCAATAAAGGATGCCAATAGACAAATCGGAATGGCTAATGCCACGATAAGTGCAGGAATAGCACGTTTGAGGAAAAACCACAAAACCACAATCGCCAAAAACATACCAAGCAATAAATTGTTTTTAACCATGTCTATTGATGACTTGGTGTAGATGGTCTCGTCGTATAACTGTTCCACACTTAAACCATTGTCTTTTAACAGACCTTTTTCTAGATTTTTTATCGTGGATTTGAGCTTTTCCATCACTTGTAAAACATTAACACCTGCCTCAGGGATTACATTCATAACCAATGCCGCACGACCATTTTGAGTGATAGAACCGCTGACATCAGTCATTTGCATTTTTATTTCAGCCACATCTCGCAGATAGATTGGTTGACCATTCCGCCATTGCAAAATCATATCAGCTAAGTCAGAGGGGGCATATTTGCCCTCGTAGCGAATGGTGTATTTCCGTTTGCCCACATCTTTTGAGCCAGCCGAAACATTGCGAAAAGCTCCGCTTAAATTGGCAAAAGTAGTCAAATCCAAGCCAAGTGTTGCCGCTTTAAATGGATCAAATGTAATACGTAATTCATAAGGTCTTCCGCCAAAAGCCGAGACCTTTGTGACGCCATTAATTTGTTCAATTTTTGGCACAACATTATCGTTGATAAAATCTTGGTAGATTGCTATGTCTTTTTTATTGCCCGACAAAGGCTTAAAAGAAAACCAAGCAATCGGGTTGCCGCCAAAGCGTTTGGCTCCGAGATTTACGGTGGGTTCAGTTGCATCAACAGGATAGGTTGGAACTTGATTAAGTCGATTAATAACCTCGACCAAGGCTCTTTGCATGTCCATATCGGAGACAAACTCCAAAGTTATACTGGCAGAACCTGGACTGGCAGAAGAAGCCATTTGGGTTAGACCAGGCAAACCCTGAAAGACCTTTTCTTGTGGTTCTAAAATTTCAGATTCAATTTCTTCAGGAGCGGCTCCTCGCCACGATGTAGAAACTCCAATGGCAGGTTTTTCTACAGTTGGAGCTAATTGAATAGGTAGTTTTGTTAAACTTATGTATCCAAATATCGCGACCATCAGCACCGCAACGGTGACGGCGACTCTATTTTTTAATGAGGCTTGGGTTAATTGCAAAATGTTTTATCGTAACAAAGGAGCTGTCATTATACTGATTTTAAGGCAAAAATGTCCATGCCAAAAGTCACGGTTGTGAGAATTGAGTAACTGGTGTAATATGGCACGGCATCAAAAACCAAAATTTATTTTAGTCCAATGACGTCTTTTCCACGCCTAAAACAAAAACCCAAGAGAAGAATAACACTGTTGTTTATGCTGTGCTTTCATCTCCTGCTTACCGCATGTACCCGTCAACCACAAGAAAAGTTGTATAAAAAAAGCTATTTTATTTTTGGTACAATTGTTGAGGTTGTGCTTTGGCATGATAACGATAATCAAGTTAAATCGGCATTGGACGAAGTAGAACAAACATTAAATGCCATGCACCACCAATGGCACGCATGGAAACCAGGACGCTTAACTAAAATAAATCAGGCTCTGCGGGCAGGAAAATCGTTTCAGCTAACAAATGAAGAAAGCCAATTTATAAAGCAGGTGCAACAATTATCGCAACAGTCATTGGCAACATTTAATCCTGCCATTGGCGAACTCATTCATCTGTGGGGATTTCACACCGACAACTATCCTCTGTTAACTCCACCGCCACGTGATTCTGACATCCAACTTTTTTTAAAAAGCCTACCAACAATGGCAGCGATAACCATAAAAAACCAGCAAATTTCTAGCAACAACCGACATATTTGGTTAGATTTTGGCGGCGTGGCAAAAGGTTATGCCATTGATAAAGCTATTGCCCTATTAAAAAAACATGGCATTAAAAATGCTATCGTCAATGCTGGCGGTGATTTACGTAGCATCGGCAACAAAAACAACAAAAACTGGCGAGTTGCCATAGCCAAACCCAACTCCAAAGAGCATGTTGCCATAATAAGCGTAAAAGGCGATGAATCCATCTTCACATCTGGCAATTATGAACGCTACAAACAATTTGCTGGCAAACGTTATGCACACATCATCAATCCACAAACAGGCTATGGTGTAAAACATATTGTTTCGGCAACCGTCATTGCTGAAAATGGCACAAAAGCCGATGCCGCTGCCACGGCTATGGTTGTTGCTGGCACAGAAAATTGGTTCAAGGTTGCCCAATCGATGCAACTTGAGCAAGTGCTATTAATTGATGAAAAAGGTCAATGCATTGTCAGTGACAAATTAGAACATCGCCTAGAAAAAAGCCAATTGGATTGTCAAGTTGTTGAATTAAGGTACAATACCCAAAAACTAATAACCACAGCACAAAAACATGAAAATACTCGGCATAGAAACCTCATGCGATGAAACGGGCATCGCTATTTACGATACCGAACAAGGGCTCATAGCCGATCAACTGTATTCACAGGTTGAATTACATGCCCAATACGGCGGCGTTTTTCCAGAAATTGCCTCTCGTGACCACATTAAAAAAACCATACCCTTGATAAAACAAGCCTGTCAGGAAGCTTCGATTTCATTGCAACAACTGGATGGCATTGCCTACACCGCAGGGCCTGGCTTGATTGGTGCTTTATTAGTCGGAGCCAGTGTGGGTTGCTCACTGGCTTGGGCATTAGACTTGCCCGCTGTTGAAGTGCACCACATGGAGGGACATCTGCTGGCACCGCTGCTAGATGAAGCCAACAAACCAACCTTCCCCTTTGTGTGTTTATTAGTGTCTGGTGGGCACAGCCAGCTGGTCGATTTCAAAGCCATTGGCG
>CAZQMH010000177.1:0-5910 GCA_964594435.1 uncultured Alcanivoracaceae bacterium | reverse complement strand
ATCAGCGAAGCCCAAGTGCGTGAAAAATACCAATTGGACGATGATTTTAAACTGAGCCAAGACGAAGATGTCTTTGATACGTGGTTTTCTTCCAATCTCTGGCCTTTTTCAACACTAGGTTGGCCCGAACAAACTCCGCGTTTGCAGGAATTTTATCCCACCCAAGTGTTAGTTACAGGGTTTGATATTATCTTCTTCTGGGTCGCACGTATGATTATGGCAGGCTGTAAATTTATGGCACAAAAGCCGTTTGAAACCGTCTATATTCATGGCTTAATCAATGATGCTCAAGGGCAAAAAATGTCGAAATCCAAAGGCAACGTCCTCGACCCAATTGATATTATTGATGGCATAGATTTAGAAAGCTTGGTAGCCAAACGCACCCGTAGCCTGATGCAACCCAAAATGGCTCCAAAAATAGAAAAAGCCACCCGCAAAGAATTTCCCGATGGCATCAAAGCCAATGGCTGTGACGCTTTAAGATTTACCTTCGCCGCTCTGGCAACCAATGGCAGACACCTGCGTTTTGATATGAAACGCTTGGAAAGTTACCGCAATTTTTGCAACAAAATCTTCAACGCCTCACGTTTCGTCTTGATGAATACCGAAGACTTTAGCTTAAATACTCAAAAATGGCAGCCAAACTCAAGTGCCGAATTGTGGATTTTATCGCAATTGCAAAACAGCATAGCCGCCTACCGCAAACACGTGGACAACTTCCGTCTGGATTTAGCTTCGCAATGTATTTATGACTTCATCTGGAACAACTATTGTGACTGGTTTGTGGAATTAGCCAAGCCTTTACTCAAACAAGATGCCAACAGCAAATACAACGTGCAACACACCTTATTATATGTATTGGATCAAGCCTTGCGTTTACTGCACCCAATCATGCCGTTTATCACCGAAGAAATCTGGCAAGAACTCAAAATCAAACTTGAGTTACCCAGCGACAGCATCATGATTGCCCAATTTCCAGAATACAACCCCAAATTGGTAGATGAAAAATCATTTAAAGACATGCAATGGCTACAAGCTGTGGTACTGGGCATTCGCCAAATTCGTGGCGAAATGAATATCTCACCCCGCAAACCTTTGTCGATTATTTTAGAAAACACCTCGCACAATGATGAAAGCGTACTAGCCAACAATGAAAACTTACTCAAAACCATGGCTCAACTGGATAATATCACCGTGCTCAAAGCAGGAGACAGCGTCGCAGAATCAGCCGTGGCTTTGGTTGGCGAAATGAAGGTCAATATTCCACTCGCAGGACTCATAGATGTAAGTGCCGAAATCACCCGCATCACTAAATTAATTGAAACTGCCAACAAAGAAATCGCTCGCAGTGCTGGCAAATTGAAAAACGAACGCTTTGTCAACTCCGCACCAGCCGCAGTAGTCAACAAAGAACGTGACAACTTAGCCAACAATCAACATAAACTTGAAGAACTGCTTGCACAATTGCTTAAGCTAAAAAACATGTAATCAAATTTCTTAATGGAAATTAACGCCATCATTAGCAATGACGGCAAGGATAGCAGCGGAATTATCTCCTGCTTGCAGAGCATGAGATGAGCCTTTTTTACTAATAGCTAGCTCGCCTGAGCGGTAAATTTTTCCATCATCAATGATAACTTCGCCCTCGATGACTAACATTTTTTCTTCGCCCAAATGCTCATGATTGCTTATTTTTGTGCCTGGTTTGAGATAAATTAAACCGCAGTGTGCATCCGCATGATTGCCGCCCGCTTTAAAATGGTGCAGATAGGCTCCATTGAAGGGGCTTTTGTCCCATGCTGGAGCAGATATATCATTGAGCGAATCTAAAATTGTGGTAATAGTGGCTTTTGGCAATTGAAAAAATCGCATCAAATATTTGATAAATCTTGCATATTTTTCACTTCCTGTTGCTTGCAAATCAGCAAAAATAGTGGTTTTGAGTTCTTTTGATGGGGTAACTTCTGCAATGCTAAGGGCGATATTTTCCAGTTCTTGTGAGCATTCTAGCAAAACAGATTCGCTATTCTTGTCCGCTAAAAACACCCTTAACTCATGATCGTTTTCTGCGGATAAGTGCCCAAGCAGATAATCAATTATTTTGGCTTTATTCATTTAAAACTCTCCTTCTTTACTAAGGTTTGCATTTTTTGCAAGGCGGATAACAATCTCGTTTTTACCGTGCCTAATGGAATGGCACATTTTTGCGAAATTTCGGCACAGCTTAATCCTTTGAAATAATTCAATTCTATAATTAAACGTTGTTTTTTGGACAGTATATTCAAGCTTTTATTTAAAAATTTATTATCTGTATACGCATCAGTTGCACTATTAGATTGGATTTTTATTTCATTCTTTTGTTTTTCTAGGTATTTTTGTTTAGTGTTGTGCTTGCGTATTGTGTCGATACTACGACTTCTCACCCGCAGCATTATCCACCCGAGAACAGTGGCTTTTTTGGCATCGAATGTCTTGGCTTTGTTCCAAATTTCGATAAAAACATCATGCACAACATCCTCTGCATCGTCTTTATTTTGCAATATATGACAAGCCAAACCTAACATTTTACCCGCATATTTTTCATAAAGTGCATCCAGAGCTTTTTTGTCTTTCTCACAAATTCGAGCAATCAAATCGCTATCGGCTTGCTTAGTTATCTGATTTTTAAGTAACATTTTGGTTAAAAATATGATTCAAGGCTAATTTGTAGAGGGTAATTATTTACTATATTGAATTAAATCACAAGTTAAATACCGTTGCAGCTATTTTTTTTATCTAAGATTGAACCAGAGGCTCTAGATGAACGTATTATTCTTAATCCATACAAATGAGCAACTCCTTGAACAAATACAATTCTCTTATTTTTCTATTTTTTATTATTTTATTATCTGCATGTGTGCAAAAGCCAATAAAGCCTGAGTTGGTTAAAAATATTCCACCGCAAGCGAAAACAATCAAAAAAGACCCGCCTAAGGTCATCGAAAAAATACCTGAAACTAAAATAATCACCACCAAACCAGATAAAATAAACTCTTATCCATTGCCCAAAAAGCAAGTTCACAATAAGGGTGAACGCAATTCCCAAGACCCAAAAAGCATAAAACCAAAAACAAAAGTTAGCAAAACACCACAAATCCAAGAAAATAAAGCCAAGAGCAACACAACTTTTAGCCTCACAGGCTCGGTAAGTTTCACTGCAAACAAACAAAAACTTACGGCAGCTGAGAAGAAAAACACGGTCATCTATTTTGTCCCAGACACGATTACCCGCAATCAAAATCAAGCCAAAACATACAGTATAAAAACCCAAAACAAGCGTTTTAAGCCTGATGTCTTGGTTATTCCTGTTGGCAGCAGCATCACCTTCCCGAATCAGGATCGAATTTTGCATAATGTTTTTTCTGTCAGCAAAATTGCTCCTTTTGACTTAGGCTTGTACGGTACAGGATCACAAAAAACGGTAAAATTCACCAAACCAGGCATAGCCTATGTTAATTGCAATGTTCACCATGCCATGCATGCCGATATTTTGGTCATTGACACGCCTTATTTTACGCAGTTAGATGAGAACGATAAATTTAAGCTCGCTAACTTACCAAGCAACAAAGGAAAATTATTTATTTGGCATCCACGAGCCAAACTCAAAAGCATAGTTGTTAATAATAACCAAAAAATTAGCACAGAATTGCTCATTAGCCGAGCAAAAATTCCCCAACATCTGAATAAATTTGGTTCTCCCTACATCAAAAGAAGGAAATAAGCATGTTGAACAAAATACATCTAAAAACTAAACTTTTACTGTTATTGTTGTTTTTCATTGGTCTAACAGTCATCATTTTTAATGCCATTAGCTATTATTATGGTGAGATTTCCAGTGAAGAGACCATCCAACAAAGATTAAGCAATGCCCAATCAGTGCAACAAGAATTTTTTGCTCAATACGCTAAACAACTCGAACTTATCTCCCTACTGGTGTCATCAGAACCTGCTTTTGTGAGCTATGTTGCCGAAGCGATAAATTTTTATAAAAAGGAGAAAAAAAGCCAATACCTCACCTCAATTGCCGATTTATTACAAGAAAGAAAGCAGCAATACTCTTTTGATTTTGCCATAATCACAGATGGAAACGGCGTACAAATGGCACACTCTGAAAAAATAATTAGTGTGGTGAAAGACTTGTCATCAAATAAATTGTTAAGCCAATCAATGCAAGAATTACAACCTGTGAAAGGTTATTGGTATGAAAATCAGCAGTTATTCCAAAGTTCTGTTGTGCCAATTGCTCAAGGTCAAAACCTGGTTGGCTTTTTAATAACTGCCAAAAAGATTGATAACATCACGCTTACCAATTTATCGCAACTCAGCGGCACGCAAATCATGCTTATTTTAAAGAACAAAAGTTATGCTGTTTTAGCTTCCTCGGCGGATGTTGGTTTGACACAATCTTTTGAGGACAGCATAAACGCAAATACTACCTCACTTGACTCTCAGCACAATAATAAACTTATAAAAATTAAGATTAACCGTCATCCCTATATTATTAATACAAAACTATTAGAACAAGCAGATGCAAACACAAGCCTTTTGCTCAGTAGTGCGGTTTCACGTGATGCTTTATTAGCACCCGTTTTAAAAACACGCTTCGTCTTGGTGATAACGGCTCTCATCATTGCCTTGCTTGCCATGTTTTTTACCCTTTTCCTGCTTAAATCTTTTTTTAAAGAACTCAAAGTTTTATCGAAAAAAATCACGTCCATCGGTGACAACACCTTCAACCCCGTTATAAAAACACAAAACCCAGAATTGCATAATCTCAATACAAATCTCAACCAACTGGCAAGCGAAGTCATTGGCAAAACATCCCTGGCCAAACACATGGTCGAAGTCAGCAAAAAAACTCCAGCCATAAATGATTATTTTTGGGTGGCATCAGAAACCGAAATCATCAAACCCAATCAAACCATTGGCGGACGCTTCAAAATCTTACAAAAAATTGGCTCAGGTGGCATGGGCTTAGTCTTTCAAGCACTTGATACCGAACTGAATGAACTGATTGCCTTAAAAGTGCTGAAAAAAACTGATAATGACATCATTCAAATAGCACAATTAAAAGATGAAATAAAATTTTCCCGTAAAATCCACAACCCAAATGTGGTGCGTATACATGATTTTGGCAAAATTGGCGGGCATGTTTTTATTTCGATGGAATACATAATGGGCTACAGCATCGCCGATGTGTTAAAAATCTCCAAAAAATTACGACCTGCGGCAGCCAAATATACCGCATTACAAATCTGCAAAGGACTGGATGCCGTTCACAACGCTGGCATCATTCATCGCGATTTAAAACCTGAAAATATGATGATAGAACTGGACAACACCGTCAAACTCATGGATTTTGGCATTGCCTCAATACAAAGTCATGTCAGCAAAAACCAACAATCCGAAATGATAGAAGGCACAATCACCTATTGTGCCCCAGAACAATTACAAGGAAAAGGCGCCGATGAACGCTCCGACATCTATGCTCTTGGCACAATAATCATGGAAATTTTCTGTGGCAAGCGACCTTTTGAAGCACAAAACGAAGAAGAGTTAATGTACAAAAAAGTATCAACGCCAGCAGCCAATATTTCCGACTATTGGGCATCTGCTCCAAAACAACTGGAACAAATTATTGCAAAATGCCTGCAACTCGACCCAAATAAAAGATACCAAAACATCACTGAATTAGTTAACGACTTAAGGCAATTACCACTTTAAAGGAACTGACAAAAACTAAATCCGCCTGCTTGGTGATTAAGCTTTTTAACGATTTCTTCGATGAATTAAGGGTTTGTGAACTGTTTTGAAACGCCCTGAAACAGGGAATTGGTGCGGCACGCGGTCTTGAATTAAGCATATAACCAT
>CAZQMH010000176.1:0-5928 GCA_964594435.1 uncultured Alcanivoracaceae bacterium | reverse complement strand
TCTTTTTAATTACCAAATAGCACATTTATCTCACAATTATACGGTTGAGTTAATTTGGGTCAATGATGACAGTCCCGAGCCAAGAAATCACGTGCTTTTGCAAGCCAATAGTGCATCACAGTCGCTGCTTTTAGCCAATGAACCCGAGTGGAAAGGTGTAATTAAACAAATTGGCATGAGGTTTTCGCCGCAGTTTCATTTAGGCATTAAACAGCCCAATAAACAGCCAATTGAGGTGCTTGGTGCAACCTTATCGGTGGCTGATTTTCCACAAAATTATTTTACTTTATTAAACTATTGGTTGGATTATAAACCTTTAAGCTATAAGACGATTAATCATTTGTCTTACAATGCTGATGTTCCTATTTGGCTCAGTGCTCGTTTTTTTGTCTTGTTGTGGTTGCTTATTATGTTGCTCATTCATTATACTACTGCCCAAAACAAAAAACACGGCTATGCTTTATTAATTTCTGCATGGTTGATGGTTGATGCTTTTTATCTCATTAATTCATTGAAACAAGACCGCTGGATTCAATCTTTACCAAAAACATTGGAAGAAAAAATACCCGATAACAGGCTTTATGCCATTGCCCAGAAATTGCATGCTATTCTAAAAACCTCTCACCAAAAGGAAAGTACCAAAAACACAAAAGTATTTGTTTTAACAAGCCAGAATTACCAACGCTTGCGTCTCATCTATCACTTGCTACCTGCCAATAGTGGTTATTTAGACTATAATCGTGGTTTTGAGGACAGTCATATCCAGGCTGGGGATTATATTCTCAGTTATGATGCTCAAGCTCAAGTTTTGCGTCCTGTTGATGGCTTATTGCGTAAAAATGTATTATCGCTAAAGGTCGAAGAAATAAGCTCAGGTGCTGATTTCTCTATCATGCGGGTGATAAAATAATGGCTATTATCTTGTATTTGTTTATATTCAGTGCATTGGGTTGGTCTTTGCAACAGATGTTTAGCTCACCTAACAAAACCAATTGGCAAAAACAATGGGGCGAGAGTTTTTTTGTTGGTATTGTCATGGTTATTTGTATTGAAAATACTGCACAGTTATTCCATCTCAATCTTAACCAAGCTTTGTTATTTAAGCTTGTGTTTATTTATGCCGTGTTCAGTGCCGTACTTTTCGTCATTTTAAACAAACATAAATTGAAAAAACCAACGTTTTACCACAACAATGGTTTTTTACTGCTCACAATTTTTCTTATTGTTGTGCATTTATTTTCTCTCATCTACCAAAATCATCTGCTGCCAATTACGCCATGGGATGCGTGGAATGGCTGGCTTGCTAAGGGCAAAATATGGTATTTTAACGGCATTAATGAACTGATTGTTGTGCGACCACAATGGCTGGAACACAATCATGCCTATACCAACGCCACTGCCCATTACCCTGATGGCTTGCCTTTATTGTATGTTTTTAATGCGGGTTTTTGGGGCTGGCAAGAAACTTCATTAAATGCCATATATCCTGCCATGTTTATGGCTTTTTTGCTGGCTTTTTACGGTAACATCAAACTTTTGACCAGTGCCGTTTGTGCTCAAGTTGCAAGCGTTTTACTGATAAGTTTGCCATTGCTTGCCGCCCATGTTGCATTGGCAGGCTATGCCGATATTTGGATGGCTGCATTTTTGTTTTTAAGCTTTATCAATCTTGTGCGCATCGGTCTTGCTAAAGACAGGGCAAATAACAGGCATATTTTATTCACCTTCTTTATTTTTACTTTTGGTTTGCTTTCCTTTAAATTAATTGCTTGGGTTTGGTGTTTTATTTTAATCGGCACTTATGCTGTTTTTAAAATACCAAAAGATAAACGACTCAAGGTTTATGCCATTATTGCTGTTGTTTTTATTATGTGGTATGTTTTGCATGGAATAAGCATCACAACGCCTTGGGGTTTGTTGTCCATTCAACCAGATGTTATTCAAGTGCCTGGTCTGGGCATCTACAAATTAAAATTTTTAGACAGCACGCAATCGTGGTTAGAGGCTTTGTTTTACAGCAATAATTGGCATTTGTTGTGGTTCAGCCTGCCTTTTGTGCTGTATTTTGCCTTTAAGCAAAGAGCTGTTGCTAGCGTGAGATTTACCTCGATTTTTCTTTTTTTGTCTATTGTGTTTTTGTTTGTCCTGTTTTACATGACTTATAACAGTGTCTTTGCTAATGATTTTACCAGCTCGAACCGAATTGTCTTGCATGTGGTTCCAGTTTATTTGTTTTTTCTGGTGCAATTGGGGTACAGGAAAAATATGTGACTTTTGCCCTATTGATGTTTGCTATGGTTCTGTTAAAATCAAGCAACTTTTTTTTCAGGGTCATCTGTTATGTATTATCAACGTCTATTTTTAATTTTATTAAGTGTTTTTTTAATCAACTGTGCCGCCAATTCTGGCAAGCATCGTTCTCCTCAGGCAAACAATAAGGCAAGTTCGCCTAAGGTAACTGATAAAATTTTTAATCTGCCCTATGTGATGCGTGAACTGGATAATGGTTTACGGGTCATTATTGTGCCAACTGATTTTCCTGAGGTGGTCTCCGTGCAAATTCCTGTGCAAACTGGCTCTCGCAATGAGTTTGAACAAGGCAAATCGGGGTTTGCTCATTTCTTTGAGCACATGATGTTTCGAGGCACGCCCAATTATTCATCAGCTCAATACGATGCCATGTTAAAAAATATAGGTGCCGATCAAAATGCTTACACCACCGATGACTACACCAATTACCATACCACGATTACCAAAGATGGATTAGAAACTTTACTGATGCTTGAGGCAGATAGGTTTCAAAATCTTAAATACGCAGAAGCCGCCTTCAAAACAGAAGCACTTGCGGTAAAAGGCGAATACCTGAAAAACAGTGCCAACCCTTTTTCACAAATGCAAGAAACCATACGCGATTTGGCATTTAAAAAACACACCTACAAGCACACAACCATGGGCTTTTTTGAAGATATAAATGACATGCCCAATCAATACGAATATTCGCATGTCTTTTTTGATCGGTGGTATCGCCCTGAAAATGCGGCGGTGATTATTGTTGGTGATGTTGATGCTGAAAATGCTTATGATTTGGTCGAAAAATACTTTTCTTCTTGGCAAAAAGGCTCATTTAAGGCACAGATTCCAGCTGAACCTCCAGCAACAGGTCAAATATACAAACATATCAATTGGAAATCACAGACTCAACCTTGGTTGGTTATGGCATTTCATGGTCCTGCGGATGACCCAAAGATAAAGGACAAAAAGGCGTTGGATTTGTTGTTACAACTTTATTTTGGCAGCACTTCACAAACCTACCAAGAGCTCGTGACTAACCAGCAATTAGTCGATCAGCTTTATGCTTTCGCACCGTCGCACAAAGACCCTGAGTTGATTTATATTGCTGCTCGTTTAAGTGATGAGAAAAATTTCCAAAAAGTTGAGGATGCGATTATTGCCACAATTATCAAAGCCAGAACCCAAAACGTCGATAAAAATAAGTTGCAGGATTTGAAATCGGCATCGCGTTATGGCTTTGCTACCAGTCTGGATAATTCTGCCACAATTGCCGCCATCCTCGCACAATCGGTACAACGTAACCGTGACCCTGAATTAATTAACCAACAATTTGCCACTTTGCAACAGGTGAACGCCAAAGATATAAAAAATGTCGCCAACAAATACTTGCACGATACGGGTCGCATTGTTTTGACCTTGGCTCATGCCAAAGAAGTTGCAAACTTTAACCCAGATTTCAGTCTAGACAAGCTGGCAACTTTGGCAAACAAACCCCAAAAAGCCGCCTTTAAAGTGTTAGATTTACGCAATAATAGTGCGATTGTCGATTTAAATTTGCTGTTTAACACGGGTGCAGCTTATGAAGATGAGAAGAAAAATGGTCTGGCTTATCTTACTGCCAAAATGTTAAGTGATGGCGGTTCAAAATACCACTCGATTACCGAAATCAACAATAAACTATTCCCAATTGCGGCCTATTTCGCTGCTTCAGTCGATAAAGAAATGTTAAGTTTGTCAGGGCGAGCACCTGCCGAAAAATCCGCTTTATGGTTGGACTTGGTGCTGGAGAGTTTATTAGAACCTGGTTTCAGAGAGGAAGATTTTACCCGACTCAAGCAAGAACAAATCAATGCCATCAAAACAAATTTAAAGGGCAACAATGATGAAGAGCTGGGCAAAGAAGTTCTGTACCAACAATTGTACCAAAATCATCCGTATGGTACGGTGAATTTAGGCAGTATTTCAGAATTAAATAACATAACTCTTGAAGATGTCAAACAGTTTTATCGTCAACAAATTACTCAACATAATTTGACCATTGGTGTAACAGGACAGTTAAGCGATGAATTGTTCACCATATTAAAAGAAAAAATCACGCAAAAACTAGCACCAGGAACCGCCCATCAAAGCACCGTTCCTCCTGCACCTTCTCTAACAGGACATAAGGTAACAATTGTCGAAAAAAATACCCGAGCAACAGCCGTTTCTTTTGGGTTTCCAATTGATTTGAAACGTGGTGACAAAGATTGGCTCGCTTTATGGTTGGTTCGGTCGTATTTTGGCGAGCACCGCAATTCCAACAGTCATTTGTACCGAGAAATTCGTGAAAAACGGGGCATGAATTATGGCGATTATGCTTATATTGAATATTTTCCCAATGGCATGTTTCGCACTCAGCCCAGTGCTAATTTAGCAAGAAGCTCGCAAATATTCCAAGTGTGGTTACGTCCATTGCGTAGCAATAAAGATGCACATTTTGCCACCCGAACCGCCATGTACGAATTGCATCACCTGCTTAAGCATGGCATGACGCAAGAACAATTTACCAGCACTCGCAATTATTTATCTCGCTATGCTGGTTTGCTAGTTAAAAGTCAGGATAGAATTTTGGGTTATGCCTTAGATAGCCAATTTTATCAAACACCACAGTGGACGAAATATGTCAAACAAGGTTTAGCACAACTCAGTTTAGCCGATGTCAATGCAGCCATCAAAAAATACTTGCAAGAGGAAAACATTCACTTTGTCTTTATCAGTAAAGATGGAAAAGACATGAAAAATCGTTTAGTTAACGAGCAAGAATCTGTGATGAAATACAATTCTCCCAAAGAAAAAGACGTCCTTGCTAAAGATAAAATGTTACAAAAATATCCGCTTGGCATTTCCGCAAAGAATGTTCAAATTGTACCGATAGATAAAGTTTTTGAATAGCTCATACTTTAGGATTTAGGATTTAGGATTTAGCTTTAAAAAAATAGGTTCCGAGGAAAGAGTTGTTAAGGGAGGGTAATAAAAACCCCGGAACCTACGAGAGAGGAGGAAAAATGAAAAATTATGTTTTATTTACTAGCTTTGACGACTGAATTCGTATTTAGTTCATTTTTATTTTCAGTTTCGACTTCATCACCATAAGGCCAGTCTCTAAAAGGAAAAGGCTTGTCGTTGGTTTGGAAGGATAAATACTTAATCATATCGTACAAAAATAGACCGACTTCTTGGTTAAAACCTTTCAAGTTTTTATTCACTTTACCAGTAATTAATAAGAAACCGAATTGAATAAGCACCACAAAAGCAAAAACCCAAATCGTCATCCAACTGATAAAGGCAAATAATAAGGTATAAAAGATGCGGCTGAATATCTCTGGATTTTTATCCGTTTTTTTCACCGTGTTTGCAGGTTCTTCTGTTGTTGTCTTGTTTTTTGTTTTCTTTGTCATGTTTTTTTTACCTCAGTTGATTGACTTATTTATATGATACAGAAAATTTATCAATATAAAAAGTGCCAAAGGTCACGCATGACTTATGGGATAGAGAAGAAATTAGAGCGGAGAAAGAATTGGCGGAGAGGGTGGGATTTGAACCCACGAAGGGCTATTAACCCTTGCTGGTTTTCAAGACCAGTGCATTCAACCGCTC
>CAZQMH010000175.1:0-6031 GCA_964594435.1 uncultured Alcanivoracaceae bacterium | reverse complement strand
TTAATGCCAAACCATGCACCCGTTGCTGCCAATAATTTAAAATCGCCATAGCCCATACCCTCTTTCCCAGTGAGTAATTTGAACAAATGAAAAATTGACCATAACATAAGATAACCAAACAACGCGCCCTTAATAGCAGCACTTGGTTCAATAAATACAGACCATAAACTGATAAATAATCCGACCCACAGCAAAGACAAACTGAATTGATCGGGAATAACCAAGGTATCGAAGTCAATTAAGGCAATTGCCAGCAAATACCACGTAAGCAAAACTCCAGCCAAAGTCGCCAGAGACCAGCCAAAATGATAAACAACAAGTGTACTCAGAATGGCGGTTAGTAATTCCACCAACCAATAACGGTGCGAAATCCTACTTTGGCAGCCCGAACATTTACCACGCAGAAAAAGAAAACTAAAGACAGGAATATTTTCTAAAGCGGTAATTTGGTGCTGACAATTCTGGCAATGAGAGCGAGCCCAAATGATACTATCGGGTTTTTTGGTAATTTTATACTTTTTGAGTGGTAACTTTAAATCAGGAAAAGTATCCGACAAATGCTCAATACTGTCATTTGTCCACTCGTATTCCATAGATTTAGGAAAACGATATATAACAACGTTTAGAAAGCTTCCTACCAAAAGTGAAAATGAAAAAGCAACCACCAATAACAAAATTGGTGATTGCTCTAATAGATTAAATATTTCCATACAGAATTACATCACGGCTGCCATCTTGAATATTGGCAAGTACAATGCAACAATCATGACACCGACCAAACCACCGATAACCACCATAACCATTGGTTCAATCAAGCTACTCATGGCATCGACATCATTGGCAACTTCCTGCTCGTAATAATCGGCGACTTTGCCCAGCATCGTATCTAAGTTACCCGATTCTTCACCAATAGATGCCATCGAAACAACCATATGAGGGAAAATACCAACTTGCTGCATGGCTAACTGCAACTGATGCCCAGTAGAGACATCGCCTTTAATTTTCATCACCGCATCTTTGTAAACAATATTACCCACCGCTCCAGCTACCGTATCCAAACCTTCCACCAAGGGCACACCTGCGGCAAAAGTGGTGGATAAAGTTCGAGCAAATCGAGCAATAGCGGCATTATTTAATATATTACCAACGATAGGAATTTTAAGAGCCATTCTATCTAAGAAATGTTGCAGCTTAACCGAACGATTCTTAATCATAATAAAAGCCGTAATCGAACCAACAATAATAACCAAAAAGAGTAAAAAATTAGCCTGCAACCAACGCGAAGCTCCAACCACTGCTTGGGTTAAACTTGGCAGGTCTGCCCCGAAACTTTTAAACATTTCCTCAAATTGAGGCACAACCTTCAACAATAACAAAGCACTAACGCCAAAGGCAACCACTAAAACAGCCGCTGGATAATACATGGCCTTTTTGATTTTACCTTTTATTTCTTCGGTCCTTTCTTTGTAGGTTGCAATGGTATCCAATAGTTCATCAAGTACACCTGCTTTTTCACCCGCTGCGACTAAGTTACAATAAAGCTCATCAAATTGTACCGGGTGCTTACCCAATGCTTCACTTAAACTTAAACCCGATTGAATATCAGTTTTAACCTTGTTTAATAGCTTTTGCATATTGGGATTTTTCTGCCCGCCTTCGATAATCTCAAAAGCTTGCACCATCGGCACACCTGATTCCATCATGGTCGCTAATTGCCTAGAAAACAAAGAAATATCTTGTGCCTTAATTTTTTTAGCATTAGAAAACAACGGTTTTCTTTTCTTACCAATTCGTTGCACAGAAATATTCTGTCGGCGTAATTCCGAACGGGCAACCTGTTGGCTTTTGGCCTTGATATCCCCGTGAACTTTTTTACCTGTTTTGTCTTTGCCTACCCATGAAAAAGTAGTGTATTCCAATATTTTATTTGATTTTGTTTTAGTTGCCATAATTAATCTACCGTTACTCTATTGGCTTCAGCTAAGCTGGTTATGCCATTTTTTACTTTTAATAATGCGGATATCCTTAAGTCAGGTATCCCATCCTTTAATGACTGATCGGCAATTTCCAAGGCATTGCCATCCGCCAAAATAATCCGTCTGATACTTTCACTCATCGGCATCACTTGATAGATGCCAACCCGCCCCTTATAGCCCGACGCACATTTTCTACAGCCAACTGCATCGTATATCTGTATGCCTTGTATATCTTCTTCGGTGAAACCTTCTTTCAACAATGCCTCTTTGGGGTATTCTCCTATTTTTTTACAATCATGCAAACGCCTTCCCAATCGTTGTGCAATCACTATCGAGACCGCCGATACAATATTAAATGGGGCAATACCCATGTTCATCAAACGCGATATTGTTTCAGGTGCGCTGTTGGTATGCAAA
Organism: uncultured Alcanivoracaceae bacterium; assembly: GCA_964594435.1. GTDB lineage: Bacteria > Pseudomonadota > Gammaproteobacteria > Xanthomonadales > Marinicellaceae > NORP309. The sequence goes on along the minus strand of CAZQMH010000175.1, from coordinate 3,638 downwards.
GTTGATAGCACCATATGACCCGTTTGTGCTGCCTTAATGGCAATTTCTGCCGTTTCTAAATCACGAATCTCACCAACCATAATGATATCAGGATCTTGACGCAAGAACGAACGAAGGGCTGCGGCAAACGTCATGCCTTGGCGTTCATTTTGTTGCACCTGATTAATGCCATTGACCCGAATTTCAACTGGATCTTCGACCGTAGAAATATTTGAACCATCAACATTGAGTATATTTAAAGCTGTATACAAGGAAACCGTTTTACCACTACCTGTTGGACCTGTCACCAACACCATACCATAGGGCTTATGGATGGCATTGACAAATAATTCTTTTTGTTCTGGCTCATAGCCCAGCATATCTATGCCCATTTTAGCCGCCGATGCATCCAAAATCCGCATCACTATCTTTTCACCAAACAAAGTTGGACAGGTACTGACACGAAAATCAATGGCTTTTGTTTTCGACAAATTTAATTTAATCCTACCATCTTGCGGCACACGTCTCTCGGCAATATCTAGGCGAGACATCACTTTTATCCTCGATGATATTTTCATTGTCATACCAACAGGCGGTTTCACCATGGTTTTTAACATGCCATCAATTCGGTACCGCACCCGATAATTTTTTTCATAAGGCTCAAAATGAATATCTGAAGCCCCACGTTTAATGGCATCAAGTAAGACTTTATTGACAAATTTAACCACAGGTGTATCATCGGCATCACTGGAATCGTCAACTGCATTATTGGCATCATCTAAATCAGTATCCTCATAGTCTAAATCCTCCAAACCCGCATCATCTTCATCATCATCCATCATAGAGTCCGCTTCTGTCAATGCCTCCTCAATAACTGACAACAAGGTTTCATGAGGGATAACGACTGGTTCAACAGGCATATTGATATGAAACTTAACTTCTTCAATGGCGACCACATTAGTGGGGTCTGCAACACCAATAAATAACTTCTTGCCACGCTGGTACAAAGGCAAAACATTATGTTTACGAATGAGCTTTTCAGTAATCATACCAACAGGTGCCATTTTTAAATCCATGACCGTAGCGTCAAAAGTTGGAACCCCGTATTCCTGTGATGAAATACGAGCCAATTCTTCAGAACTTGCCAAATCGTTTTCTACCAAATAGGTAATTAATGGAATTCTCTGTTTATTTGCTGTTTGCACCGCCTCAATCGCCGCATCTTGGGTTATTTTTGAAAGTGATACCAAGCGTTTTAGCGTATTATTTAGCATTAAATTTGGATTAACTTTAGCCATTTAATCTTTAATTCTTCTCTCTTTTAGAATATTTTTTGTAATAATATCTGTACTTTACACGATTTTCTTAAAATTTTGAACAACTATCTTAAGGAATTTGCAAAATGATTACTGTGAATTGCCTCTCAATTTGATTTTATACCCAAATGTGGATACAGAAAAATGAATTATGTTACAATCTACTATAAGTTTATAACAGTTTCATTAACTATAGGCTATAATAGCCGTTTTTCAAAAATCAATCAAATTTTTAAGAGGTCATTTCAATGAATTTTCATGAATATCAATCCAAAGAGATATTTGCAGCCTACGGCGTTCCCGTTCCTGCAGGAATTGTCGCACGAACTGTCGATGAAGCACTCGCTGCTGCCAAAAAACTAAATGCTGATGCTTGGATTGTCAAAGCCCAAGTACATGCTGGCGGCAGAGGAAAAGCCGGTGGTGTGAAATTTTGCAAAACACTTGAGGACGTAAAAGAAAATGCAAATAACATGCTAGGCATGACCATAGAAACCTACCAAACAGGCGGCATGGCATTGCCCGTAAACGAAGTCTTAATTACCGAAGCAGCAGACATAAAAAAAGAACTTTACATGAGCTTACTGGTTGACAGAGCCAACAAATGCCTTTCTTTTGTTGTCTCAGCAGAAGGCGGAGTTGATATAGAAGAAGTCGCACGCAACACGCCCGAACTCATCCACACCGTTGTGGTTGAAAATGTCGAAGGACTTTTTCCCTACGAATGCCGCAAAGTCGGTTTTGATATGGGTTTGACCTCAAAACAAACACGCCAATTAACGGGCATCATGTTAGCCTTGCACAAAATGTTCCATGAAAATGACTTATCTTTGGTCGAAGTCAACCCCTTAATCATAGATGGCAATGATGATGTCGTGGCCTTAGATGCAAAAGTAGCCATTGACGACAACGCCTTATTTCGCCATCAAAAATTAGCCGCAATGCGTGACATCACCCAAGAAGACCCAAGTGAAGCTGAGGCACATGCACACGAACTTAACTACATAAAACTTGATGGCAATATTGCCTGCATGGTCAATGGTGCAGGTCTGGCTATGGCAACAATGGACGTGATAAAACTCAAAGGCGGCGACCCAGCAAACTTTCTAGATGTTGGCGGTGGAGCCACCGCACAACGTGTTGCTATTGCTTTTAAAATTATATTAAAAGACCCAAATGTCAAAGCTATTTTAGTCAATATTTTTGGCGGCATCGTACGTTGTGACCTTATTGCCAATGGCATCATATCAGCCATCAAAGAAGTCGGCGTCAAGCAGCCCATCATTGTTCGCCTTGAGGGTACAAATGTTGAAAAGGGCAAAGAAATACTTAAACAAAGTGGTTTAGCAGTCATTGCTGCTGATGATTTAGACGATGCTGCCAACAAAGCAGTTGCGGCGGTATAAGGAGAAATATTATGAGCGTATTAATAAACAAAGACACAAAGGTAGTCGTGCAAGGTTTTACTGGTGCCCAAGGCACATTTCATTCTGAACAAGCTATCGAATACGGCACCCAAATTGTTGGCGGCGTGACTCCAGGCAAAGGCGGCACAACACACTTGCAGCGACCCGTTTTCAACACCGTTAAAGACGCCGTTAAATCCACAGGTGCCAATGCTTCTATGATATTAGTCCCACCACCGTTTGCCGCAGATGCAATAATGGAAGCCGTTGATGCAGGCATAGAAGTCATTATCTGCATTACCGAAGGTATTCCAGTATTGGACATGATGAAAGTCAAAACCGTACTGGATAGCAAGCCAAATATCAACCTTATTGGTCCAAATTGCCCTGGTGTCATCACACCTGGCGAATGCAAAATTGGCATCATGCCTGGAGCCATCCATCGCGTTGGAACAATTGGTATTGTCTCCCGTTCAGGCACATTGACTTATGAAGCGGTTCACCAAACAACCAAAGTTGGGCTCGGACAAACCACCTGTATTGGCATCGGAGGCGACCCCATTCAAGGCATGAACTTTGTCGATTGCCTCAAACTATTCCAAGCCGACCCACAAACAGAAGGCATCATAATGGTTGGAGAGATTGGCGGTTCAGCCGAAGAGGACGCCGCCGAATACATCAAACAACACGTAACCAAACCAGTGGTCTCCTATATTGCTGGTGTTACCGCACCTGCGGGCAAACGCATGGGACATGCTGGAGCCATTGTTGCCGGCGGCAAAGGCACAGCCCAAGCCAAATACGAAGCCCTAGAAGCCGCAGGCGTAACCACGGTAAAATCGCCAACATTATTAGGTGAAGCCATCAAAAAACTGGTTTCATAAGCAATCGCACTACCTTGTAAATGCCGAGAGAAACTAAAAATCTCTCGGCTTTT
>CAZQMH010000174.1:0-6144 GCA_964594435.1 uncultured Alcanivoracaceae bacterium | reverse complement strand
CTTCTAAATATTTTTCACAATGTTTGGTGATTTCATCAACGGGAGCATTGGCAAATGCAACACTGGGAATATTGTACAAAGAATAACCAACACGAACCAAGCGAAAATCGGCTTGTAACTTATTGACGAGATCACTTGCATGATTGCTTGATTTGCTTCTTAAAATAAGCTTGATGTCTTCTATGCTTCGGTCTTTGTGATCACCCTCAAATAAACGAATTATGGATACTGCTTGACCTTGCAGGTTGAATTTTTTTTGTAAGCTCACCGTATCCGCACCAGATTTACCTTTAAAATAAATGCCTGCACGACTGCCATAATTACGAGCGATATAACGAAAAATATAATAATCCATCGTCACTTTAGCAGGCAAATAGACTCCTGAATTTAAATGAATACTGTTAAATCCTTTCTTCTTAGCCGCCAATAATTGGGTTTTCATAATTTCCAAGGCTTCAGCAATCTTGGCATCGGTTAAACCGATAAATTTCATGTGTCGGTATTGCCCGTGATCGGACTGGTAGATATAGCCTGATTCGACCGCCTCAACTATGGCATGGTCTTGTCTAAGGTTGAGTGATTTGTCGCCATAAAGGTTATACTCATTAATATGTTGGTAGAGTTTTTTGTAAGCAACTCCATCAGGATAAAATAATGCGGCTTGAGCAATGGCAATAGTCTTGGATAAAAAATGGGGTATATTACCTTTTTTGGTCTTGGTAAATTGTGTGCAATTAACCATCTGTGCCAGCACATTTCTGGCTTGTTGTTTGCTATACTTGTAGGTTTTTTGAATGAAGTCAATCAATTTGACATCAGCAATAGGAGCTTTTTCTGAGACAAACAATTGGAAAAAATCTTTTGTTTTATAAGCCGGATAAATAATTTCTTTAATGTGCTTAATCTCTTGCTTGGTAATAATGCTTAAAAAAGTTAAAAAACAATCTTCATTGGAAAATCTGCTCGAAAGAACAGGCAACAGTTTATTTAAATCAGGAATCAGCTCATCTTCCAAGCTTAACCATACAGAATCCGCCGTATACGTGAGCGACAACATGAGGTTTTCTAAGATGCCAAACTCCAATTGTCGAACTCTTTCGCGCGTAATTGCAGGCTTAAAAGATTGCCCAATTGTATCAAGAGTGCCAAAAGGTTGACCATCAAGCTGAAAGCGACTTAAAAAGATATTTTTGTCTTGTTCGTTTAAGGCTTGAATAAAAAAGCTTATCTCATCTGAAAGATGCTGATCTAAAACACTGACTGAAACCGAAAGTGGTTGGCAATAACGAAGTAAGCTACCCGCAACAAACGAATGCTTCTTAATTTCACTCTTGCCTTTAAGGTGTTTTTTTAATGCTTTATTGATTTTAATGCTCAGTTTGTCATAAATCAATAAAAGCGACACCCCTTGACTGGTGCCAATTGGCTTGAAATGGTAGAGAAGTTTTTCTAAAGACAAATCCGACTTGGCAATCTTAAGCACTCTGATGGCTTTCTTGAATAAGGCCATTTCATACTTGTCAAGCTGAGAAATATTAAGTTGCAAATCTCGCAAAATACTCTTTTTTGGCCAAATAATGCGGCATTTCTCACTGTCTTTATCGGTAAAGTCCTTGTTTTGCAGAATGATTTCTTTCAATTCATTAAACAAATGAAGTTTACGCTTGCCAATAGCTTGAATAGAAAGCAAGGTTCGTTGACGCAATTGAAAAAAATCTCCAATAGTAAAATCCTTGCCAAAAGATTGCAAAAGCGTGCGAATAAAGTGATTTATTTGCGGATTTTCGTCAAAATTTAAAAGGATATCAAGCGTATCGCTCAACTGCAAAGGATTTTTTGAATTATTAGGAGTCATATGTGAATTAAGCCTACTGATTTTATTTGATAACTACGAGAATTATACAATATTGTAAAAGCAATAGCCATAAAAAGAGTTATGATACTTGTCAATTTTTAACATTTGATTTACGACAATGTGTTTTGGCTCACAAAAGAATCAGGTATAATAGAGCTACTTAAACAAAAACCAACACTATGAGCGATAAAAATATTGAAGAAAATCAAGCCCAAGACCCAAACACCCAAGAAGTCAGCGAAAGCCAAGATGTTTCCCTAGAATTGGCGGCCGTTGAACAAAGACCTGTCACAGTAAAAAAAGGTTCTTTTATATCCTCATTATCCTTTTTGTTATCACTAGCCGCGTTATTAATTGCCGCCTATTTATTTTATTTACAACAAAACCAACAAGCCAAACAAGCCCTAAGCCCTGAAATTGAAAAACAAATAAAACAGCAAATCACGAACATCACGCAACAACAAAGCACACAAATAGAAGCCTTAAAAAAACAAATTTCAAGCCTTGAGCAAGCCAATACAAGCTACCAACAAAAAATGACAGATCTGAAACAAGCGTTAGCGAACTCAGCAGAAAATCAAGCATCCTCCGCCAACAACACGGGTCAAAATTACGATGATAGTAAGGTATTGGCCAAAATCAGAAAACTTGAAAATAAAATATCTCAAGGAGTTATTGCCAGTATAAGCCCCATTTTAGATCCGAAATTTTCTGCCATAAAAGAACAACTCGACACCCAACAATCGCAAATAATGCAACTCAGCAAAGAAGTCGGAACCGAACTTGACACCCAAAAACAATCCATCGCCTTACTCAACACCGAAATAAAAGCGAAGAAAAATAGCAGTGGAAATGTGGTTGCATTAAATACCACAAAATACCCGCTAGAAGTCGCACAAACTTATTTAAAAGTAGCAGCATTGCAGCTTAACACCAACGGCAATGTAAAAAAAGCCAAAGAATTAATCGGCAAAACCCAAAAGGAACTGCAATCAAGCAAAAATGCCCAAGCCAAAGCTCTCGCCCAAGAACTCAAAACAGTCATAAGCCAACTGCAAGCGGTCAAAACACCAGATTTAAATAAAATAACCAACACTATAAACAGCATAGCACAATCAGCAGAGCTCTTGGAATTTCCCGCCGCTGGGCAACCAGCCAAATCCAAAGAAGATGCCGCTTGGTACGATAAACTAGTCGTTGTACGAAAAATTGATGCAAACGAACAAACCGCATTAAGCAATGGCGACCAATACGCCATTATGCAAACCATTCAAAGTCATTTTGAAATGCTAAAAGTAGCCCTCATGAGCCAAAACCAAGCCTTATTTCATGCTAAAATTGACAAAATTGATGCCTTGTTAGCTCAGTATTTTAAAGATAAAGCTAAAAATGTTCGCAACAAACTCGCCCAACTAAAAAGCATAGAACTCAATCCTGCATTACCAGACCTCTCTCCTTATCTGCAAAAAATTCAAAACTTGGTCATATCCAGTTAGAACAAAGGCGAAACCATGAAAAAAATACTCACAATCTTATTCATCGTCAGCATGACGTTGGCTGCAGCATTGGCCACACCGTGGTTGTTAAAAAATCCAGGTTATTTTTTAATCCAGATTGGCGGATACGAAATTGAAATGCGGTTTATTGTTGCCGTTGGCTTGCTTATTGGCTTTATTGTTGTGTTGTGGCTGTTGCTCTATTTTCTATTTTTACCAAAAAACCTCTTAAAAAAATTCACCTCAGGTCGCTCCCGAAAATCTTTTGCCAAAGGCTTGCTTGCCTTGTCCGAAGGTCGCTGGAAATATGCCGAAAAACAATTACTCATCTCAACCAAAAACAGCCCAACACCAGAACTGGGATACATGGCAGCGGCTCGTGCTGCCGTTGCACAAAACAAAATAGAACAAGCCTTCATCTATTTGGATGAAGCAGAAAACAGCACCGACAACCCACTGACCGTTGATTTAACCCGTTGCGAATTATGGATAAAAACTGGCGAAAACAACAAAGCGATAAAATTATTAAATCGTGTGTTAAAAAGCTATCCCAACAATCCACGTGCTCTGTTTTTATTAACCCAAGCTACACAAAATGCAGGAAACTGGCAGCGTTTGGGTGAAATCTTACCCAAAGTTAAGAGACTCGGAGTTATCCCTGAACAAAAAGCTCTGCAACTCAGCCAACACAGTCTTATCGAACGCTTCAATATGGCACAATCCACTCAAGAATTAGAAAGTATATGGCAAGGTTTAAATAAAACAGAAAAACAAGACTTTGACACAATTCGTGCTTTTGCGGATAATGGGCTAAAACTTGGCATGTATTCACAGGTTGCAAAAGTTACCGAACAAACCTTGAATAAAAACTTTGCTCCAGAACTTTTAACTATCTGGTCAAAATTAGAAACCGACAAACACGACAAAATCAAAAAGGGCGAAAAATGGTTGAAAAAACACCCCGAAAATGCCAAGCTTTTGCAAATACTCGGTCGTTTATGTTTGGACAATAAACTTTGGGGCAAGGCACAACAATACCTGCAAAAAAGCCTCGCCATAGAACCCAATGCCGAAACCTTTAAATTAATGGCACGCTATTTTGATGCCCAAGGCGAAAGCGAAAATGCCTTAGAAGCTTATCGTCAAGCCGAAGGGACAAGCACCCAACTGGTGGTACTTGAGGCAAGTGAAAAAAATCAAAAACCAGAGTCAGAATGAGACAAAATACAGAAAATGAAAATACAAAAAGTAAATACTGATTATTTTCTCGCCACAACAGAGACCAAAACGGCAACCAACAGCACCAACAAAGCGGTGCTATAAAAAACATTAATATAGGCAGTTTTCATTACCAAGCCCGCCAATGCAGAACCCATAAAAGCTCCGATAAACTGAGCGGTGGAATAAGCACCCATCGCTGCCCCACGGTATTTTTCACCAGCTGTTCGTGAAAGCATAGCTGGCATAGCCGCCTCTAAAAAGTTGAAAAATGCAAAATACAAGACCATCATGGCAGCAATCACGATAAGGCTAGAATGAAAAAATGCCATCATTAACTGCGATGCAGCCAAACCAAATAAAGCAAAAGCGACAAATTGGAAATATTTTTTACGTTTTTCATGAATAATTATCATCGGCACAAAAAGCACAACAGAAAAAATAAGCACTGGTAAATACATTTTCCAATGTTGTTTGGCAGCAAAATCAAATTGATCAACTAAAATCAATGGCAGCACAACAAAAACAGCCGTCATAACGGCATGTAAGGCAAACACAGAAAAATCCAAAACAAGCAAATGTTTGTCTTTTATGGTATGAATAAATTCTTTAAAGCTAAAGGATTTTTTGCTATGTTTTTGCGGTTCATCGATAAAAATATGCAATTGCACTAGAGCCAAAGTTGCCAAAAATGCCGTAATCCAAAACAAACCCGACATGCCAAAAAAGCCATACAGAATTGGGCCCGTAATAAAAGCCAACATAAAAGCCATACCGATACTCATGCCAATGGTTGCCATCATTTTTGTGCGTTGTTCGGGACGCGAAACATCAGCAACTAAAGCCATGCCAGTTGAGGCAATGGCAGCTGCTCCCTGAATGGCTCGTCCTAAAATAATGCCATAAATAGAAGTGGACAATGCTGCAACAACACTACCAGCAATAAACGTCAACAAACCCAAAGTCAGTATTTTCTTACGCCCAAAAAAATCAGATGCCAACCCCAAAGGAATTTGCAAAAGAGCCTGAGTCAAACCATAGATACCAAGAGCCAAACCAATAAGCAATGGAGTGGCATGTGGTAAACTTTTGGCATAAACCGAAAAAGTTGGCATAATCAAAAACAAGCCATACATGCGCAAGGCTATCAGCAAAGCGATAGAAAATGCAGCTTTTTTTTCACTGCCAGTAAGTGCCGTTTGTGAAGACATGAAGAATTTTCAGTAAAATTTAAATTAGATTTACCTAATATAGCGTTTTAAATCATAAATCCAAGTAAAATTGTGGATAAAATGTATAATACTGTTTTTATTTTCAAACCCGAAACAAATTGGCACAGATGAAAAGCATAAAGTCGATAAATGACGTTATCACCATAACGCAAGCTGACATGAATCAGGTCAATCAGACTATTGTTGATTCTTTGGATTCGCAAGTGGTCTTGATTCGACAAATCGCTCAATACATCATCAACAGTGGCGGCAAGCGATTGCGGCCTATTTTAGTGGTTTTGATGGCACAAGCCTTTGCTTACAAAGGCAAAGACCATATCCAACTGGCAGCCATTATTGAGTT
>CAZQMH010000173.1:0-6154 GCA_964594435.1 uncultured Alcanivoracaceae bacterium | reverse complement strand
GATTTGGGTCATGTTATCACCAATAATGGCTGCCGCACCTGTTTCTAATGCGATAACCCGACCTTTTTGATGAGCCAGTTCAAAATCGACTTGTTGTTTTAGCTTGGCATTGGGCATGTACAATATGGTGACGGGTTTGTTATTGTCGGTCATCAGTACCATGCGAATGCCTGTACCGCCTGGTGTTGGACAGGTTTTGATAAAATGAACATGCCCGAGCTTGCCATCAATTTTGGTGTTTAAACTGGCAAAGAGTTTTTCGACTTGTCGCTCTGGAATAGCATCTTGGCTGATGAAGACTTCGGGTTTCTTTTTCAGTTCGTTGATGACAAATTGTTCAATTGGTCCCGGTTGTTTGAGGTACATGACTGCGGCGACGATGACAAAGGATAAAAACACGCTGGCAGCGATGGCGTATCTGCGAACAGATGTGGCGATGACATGAGCGGTTGTTTGACGCAAAACAATGGCGTCTTTTAAGTTGTCTGGTGTCTTAATTGTAAAAGCGTGTTTCAGCGTTTTTTCAAACTGCATGGCTTTTTCGTACGCTTTGGCACAGCGTAAGTCTTCTTTACGTAAACGGTGGAACTCTTCGTCTTTGGTAAAAGAGTCTTTGAGTAGTTGTTGTTTAAATTCAAAATAATTCATATGACTTTTCCTATCTTACTTTCACGCGTCAAGGCACTTTGTAGTTTTGAGCGGGCACGAAATAATTGCGTCATCACTGCACTTTTTGATAAATTCAGCTGTTTGGCAATTTCTTCGCAACTAAAACCACCCACCACTTGTAGCATTAAAGGTTCGGCGTATTTTTTATCTAATTTTAAGATGGCATTACGCACCAAATCAACTTCCATCTTGGCATCGGGCTGTAATGGTTTGGTGTCTTCTATGTCAAACTCTAAATCATCCAGGGAGCTAATTGGTGGAACCTTGCGTTCAAAAAGACGAGCAAATTCGCGCCGCAATATCATAAAAATCCAGCTTTTGGCAGCTTTTTCGTTGCGTAAGGAGTCCAAAGCTTTCCATGCTCGCAGATACGTTTCTTGGACTAAATCTTTGGCAAGGGCATCATTTTTGCACAGCCAAAAGGCGAAGCGGTAAAGGTCATCGCTTAGGTGGCCGATGAGGGCATCAAATTTTCGTTCTTTTTGTTTCATGTGTGAGTTGACCTTTTTAGTGCAAAATTATTTCAGAAAAGATAATAATATTGTGAGGAAAAAGGTAAGGCTTGGCTGTTTGGAGCTTGCAGGTAAAAGTTTTTAGGTGCTTGGTTGGGGTTTTTTATCTGGATGGAAAAAGCGTTATGTGGTCGATTTGGGTCGTCTATTTCTGGAAATTGTTGGGCAATGCCAGTGTTTTTAATTTTGTTGTTTCTAATGGCATAGCTTTTACCGTTAATGATAACTTTTAAAGACGTTATGCCAAATTTATGTTGAATAACCCATCCTGTGAGCTTGAGGGTGTCGTTCTTGAATGTGTGCTGGAGATAGAATAATGGCGGTATTTCACATATCTTCGGTTTATCTTGTTGGTTGTTGACGTGAAAGAGAGTGAATTTTTTTGTGGTATTTTCGATGCTGAGGTTGCTTTGAAATGTAAATTGCCGAAAGTTTTGGCAAAGTTGCGTGTAGTAGTGACCTTTATCTTGTAGCTTTAAGGTGGAGTCTTCTACCACTAACAGGGCGGGTTGCTTGAAGTTTTGTGGCTCCAGCAATGCCATGTGCATGATTTCCAGTTGTTTTTGTCTGCCATGCTTGCGGTTTTTATTGTGTGTAAGCACCAGAATTGTGCTTTTTTCTTTGAGTTCAAAGGCGAGTTCTGCGGCGGTCATGAAATAATCGGTAATGATGGTGTGGCTGTTGGTCTTTGCTTGTTGTTTTGTCACCTCTTTGGCGAGTTGTTGCCAGCCTAAAGAGTTATCGAGTAGACGAGCTTGCAAGTTTGAGTGTTCTTCGGTGTTGTTTATGAGGAAGAATAACAAGCCAAGTGTGAACATATTGCCGGTGATAATCGCCCAATTTGTAAGGGTTTTGTAACGCTGTAAGGAAATACTGACAATGGTCAATACAGGTACATAAGAAATAATTAGCCAATGCACGGTTGTGCGTAAACCATCGGCAAACAAACTCATGAAAACATAAAATAGCCAATGCAAAAAGGCGGTAAGTAAAATCCATTGCTTAAAAGTCGTGCTGTTTTTAAAACGACCGAGGGTTCTGAACCATAAAAATAACACAATTGGCGTGGTGACGATGATTTGAGCGATGAGAAAGCTGATATTTGACCATTGAAACGTCCACGGGTGACGTCTGCCAAATTGAAAGGTAAACAGCACAAAGTCGTGATTGTAGTTAAACCATAATATGGGTATTAGGCCTAATAGTGCTATTGGCAGCGTGTAAAGTAGAATAACTTTAAGTTTTTTTCTGTCACGAAAACAGAGCAAAAAAGCACTACAGGCAAAAAACAACCAGATCCACATTCTAACATGCACATTAAGGCTGATTGCACTTAAGATGCCGAGCATAAGCCAATGGGAAGCTTTAGAGGTTTGCAAAGCTTTTTTGAGAAAATAACTGAACCACATAACGCTAACGACCAGCCAAATATCGGGCAATGCCATCGTCGCAATTAACATAAATAATGGCAAGGAAAGCAGGATGAGCCACGATTTTAGGTAATTTTCTTTGTCATTGAGCAAATAAAGGCAGTAAAAAAGGGACAAATAGCCCAAAAAAGCCAAAGTGCGAACAGCAAAATAATGGGTGCCAAAAACTTGTGTTCCCAGCCGTGTCATCCATGCCGTCCATGCGGGAAGTTCACTGTAAGATAAGGCAAGGTGTTGTCCCTCAAGCCAATAAAAGGCTTCATCTCCAAAAAGTTGCAAATTAAATACGAGCCAAACTTGCAGCACTAGTATTATTGTGACAACAAGAACTAAGAGGGGTTTTTTTAGTTGCATTGTGGAATTTTTAGGTATTTTCCTGCCCGAATAAAGTAACGAGGTGGTTTAAGATTGTTGAGGTGTGCGATTTCTTTTTTGCTGCTGCATTTAAACTTGCGAGCAATCTTGCCCAAAGAGTCGCCTTGTTTGATTCTGTATTTAAAAAGACCTTGACGTTCCTTAAAGTCGGCTTGGTGCAAGGCATTGGCGAGTTTGAGCAGTTCTTTGTTGTTTAAACAGTTTGTTTGGTAAGTGTTTTCTAAGATTTTAGGTATCGTAATGTAACGGTGAGCTTTTATCATGCTATCGGCTTTTATGCCTGAATTTAGATTACGTAATATCCTAAACCAGCCTTCGCTACGTTGAGCTTGACCCAAACAAACGGCTAATTCGCTTAAGGAAGACTTTTTTGTGAGTTCTATTGTGACTGTTTGGGCATTCAAGGTGGTGAGTTCGACATTAAATTTTTCAGGATTTTGAAAAATCATCATGGCAGCTAAGACGGTTGGTACATAGTGTCGTGTTTCTCTGGGCAATGAATAATAAAAATTCTTTTTCCATAACGACTTGTTTTTGTATTGTTTGTTGAGTCGGGCAAAACGTGTTTCACCAGAATTGTAGGCCGCTAGGACTTTGGCTTTATCACCATCGTATTTGAGAAGTTGTTCATTCAGGTACTTGGCTGCTGCAAAGGCGGACTTTTTTGGGTTAAAACGTAAATCATAGGCACCAATTTTGCCCGATAAGCCAAGTCTGCGTGCGGTGGCTGGCATCAGTTGAAACAAACCACCCGCTCCAGCACGAGAACGTGAGTGAACTTTGCCGCCACTTTCTTGTGCCATTATGGCAATGATGTAGGCTTCGTCTATATGGTATTGGGTAAAAGCAGGCAACATATCATTACGCAAAAACTGGTAATATTGCCAAGTATTGATGAGTTGCGGTCTTTTCCAGGTAAGCCATTCATTTAATGCACCTTTGATGAGCTCATTGTTCATGAGATTGCTTGAGAGGTGTACGCGGGTGATGAGTTGTTGGTTGGGCAGGGTGGTGGTTGCTGGTAATGTTTCGCTTGCTTGTTCGTCGGTTTGTACTTGCAGCTCTTGGTTGATGAAATTATTTTCAAGCAGCCATTCATTAAAAGGGGTGTTTAATTGTGCTTTACAGGAAACTTGTGCCATACATGCGTCAATTGCTGTTATAATTTCGCTGGCACTTGTTGGTTGCTGGCTTGTCGCATTTGGCTTTGTTTCTGTTTCGGCGGCAAGTGTTGTGGTGTTATTGGGTTTGATTGCCGTTATTTGGCAAGCATTTAATATTAAGAGTGTTGTGACTATTAAAAAAATATTTTTCATGTTCGCTTTGCTAATTTGTTAGGATTGTGTATCATATGTGACCTGTAATAAATTGTTTTAATTAAATGTATGCGTATTTTGGCTTCGATTAAGAAATTGATGAGATTATCGGATATCTCAGCTCAATTGACAAGTCATGAGTCAGAACAATTGCAATTAGCGATGTGTACGTTAATGGTTGAAATGATGCGTGCTGATTATATTGTGTTGCAAAAAGAGAAAAATTTTGTCCAAGAAGTGATTGCTTCGAGTATGAATTTATCGCCAGATGCGGCACGTGATCTGATAAAAAAAGCAAAAATCCAAAGTGATTTTACGCTTTCTTTGCAATCGCCTACTTCGGTGATTAATAACTTTTTATCCAGCAAGGAACAACAAACTTTCCTGAAAAATCTTTGGGTGTTGGCGAATAGTGATGATGAATTGCATCAATTGGAATGTAATATGCTGGATGAAATTGCCACCGAACTTGGCTTTAGCCCAGCCCAGCTGCAACAGATTTGCGATAAAAACACGATGATAACAACAAATTAGGTGAAATTATGGATTTAACCCATTTTCTAAAAATAATGAAAGAAAAAAATGGTTCCGATATGTTTTTAAGTACTGGAGCTCCGATAAATATCAAGGTAGAAGGCAAGCTGATGCCACTAGGCAGTACAGCACTGCCCAATGGCTTGGTGAAAAAAATTGCGTATTCCATCATGAATGAAGGTCAAGTGCCTGAATTTGAACGTGAAAATGAGTTAAATTTGGCAATTTCTGTGCCTGGTGTTGGGCGTTTTCGTGTTAATGTATTTAAGCAACGAAATGAGGTTGGTATGGTGATACGAACCATTAAGACCGAAATCCCATCAGCTAAAGAACTAAAAATTCCTGAATTGCTCAATGACCTGATTTTAGAGAAAAGGGGCTTGATTTTGGTAACAGGTGCAACAGGCTCGGGCAAGTCAACGACCATGGCATCCATGATTAATCACCGAAATACACAGATGACAGGTCACATACTTACCATCGAAGATCCGATTGAATACATGCATCGACACAAAAAATCCATTGTTAATCAACGCGAAGTTGGGGTCGATACCCACAGTTATAAAAAAGCCCTCAAAAACGCCCTGCGAGAAGCACCAGATGTGATTTTGATTGGTGAGATTAGGGATATGGACACGATGGAAGCAGCGATAGCCTTTGCCGAAACAGGTCATTTATGTTTGGCGACTATTCATGCCAACAATGCCGACCAAGCCATTGAAAGGGTTTTGAACTTTTTCCCAACCGATACCCATAAAAATGTTTTATTAAACTTGGCTCTAAACATCAAGGCAATTATTGCTCAGCGTTTAATTCTTGACAAACAAGAGTTACGCATGCCAGCGGTGGAAATTTTGATAAATACACCAATGATAAGGGAAATGATACGCCGTGGTGAAGTCAATAAGCTCAAAGAAGCGATGGAAAGTTCTTTGGATGATGGTATGCAGACCTTTGATTCGGAATTGTATCGCATGTATAAACAAGGCATTATCACGTTAAAAGAAGCGTTGTTAAATGCTGACTCGCCACAAGGTCTTGAGGTTAAGATTAATTTATCGCAAGGTGTGGATGTTGTTGATGATGAGAACATGCCGACACTTGATGGCATCGGTTCAGAAGAAGACAGTTTCTTTTAATACCCAATTGTGCAACAGATAATACGATGATAAAACAAATAAAATTAGCATTTATTTTTCTTACGGCTATTTTTTTAGTTGGCTGTGGAGGTGGCGATGTTGATGATGTGCAACATAAAACAGATAACAATGCCAAATCAGCCACAACTGAAAATAGCAAATATTCAGGCAAAAAAGTC
>CAZQMH010000172.1:0-6160 GCA_964594435.1 uncultured Alcanivoracaceae bacterium | reverse complement strand
ATGCAGCGATGGAATTTCTTGGTGAAAATGATGTATTGAGTGATGATACCACTCGCAAAGCCATAGCCGCTGCAGTCGATGCTGCCAAAAAACTTGATATGAAATCTCTAGATGAGTTACAAAACATGTCATTTGATCAAGCCATGAGCAAAGCCTCGGTTGTTTTGGGTGGCGTTAAAAATGTGGTTGCCGCCTATGGTATTTCTGTAGATGATATGCTTTCTTCTATAAAAGTTTCTGATGTGACCGAAGCAGGAGATACTGCCAACATGAAACTCGCCTTTGAATTTTTAGGTGAAACATTTTCACAAGATGTTAAAATGACTAAGAAAGAAGGCAAATGGGTTGCCGATAAATAACATCAATTATTAAATTAATTAAATGGTCAAAGGTTATTATTTGACCATTTTTTTCTATGTCAATCTTATCTAAACTCCTCTCCTTACGTGTTAAGGCCAAGATTATTCCAAAAGATGTTGCTTCCTTAGGCATCGATTTTAGCCAGCCGATTATCTATGTTTTAGATACCGATTCTATCGTTTCACGAGTGGTGTTAAAAACGGTTTGTGCACAAAACAAGCTCAGTTATAAAAATCTACCTGAAAATTGGCCAAAACTCACCACGGTTATGGCAAATAAACGCCTCAAAGGCTTTTGGAATCGTACAGAAAACTACGATGTTTTTCAGGATAATCTGAAGCACATATTAACCTTTCTAAAAGACCACCCAAAAGAACACGTGCAACTGATACCCGTTTCAGTTTTCTTTGGTATGGCACCCACAAAAAACAGTGGTGTATTTAAAACGCTTTTTTCTGAGCAATGGGCTATAGGCGGTCGTTTACGACGCTTTTTTTCGGTCCTTATTCATGGCAAAAATACCTTGTTACAATTCAGCGAACCAATCTTGCTGAATCAAGAAATTGAAACCAAAGCCTCATTAGATGACTTAACAAAAAAAATATCACGCGTTTTACAATTCCACTTTAACAGGGTTAAAACAGCAGTTGTTGGTCCTGATTTGTCGCATCGCCGCACGGTGGCAAAAAACATCTTAAAACGACCACAAGTCTTAGCTGAAATTGAAAAATACGCCAAAAGAAAAAAAATACCACTCGACAAAGCCCATAAAGAATCACGAAAAATCATCAAAGAGATAGCCTCTGACTACTCCTATCCCATTGTTATGATTTTTAAAAAATTGCTCAATAATTTTTGGACAAAAGTCTACAATGGTGTCGTTTTTAATCACTTTGAAGAATTTCGCACCAAAGCCCAAAAATTTGAAGTCATTTATACACCATGCCACCGCAGTCATATTGATTATCTTATCATGTCTTATGCCTTGCATGAAAGAGGGTTGGTGCCGCCACATATCGCCGCAGGCATTAATCTGAATATGCCCGTGGTGGGGCCGTTCCTTCGTAAAAGTGGTGCTTTTTTCATTCGTCGCTCCTTTAACTCTGCACTGTATTCAACTATTTTCTCCGAATACCTCAGTGCATTATTGACCCACGGTGTTTCTCTTGAGTACTTTATTGAAGGCACACGTAGCCGCACAGGACGATTGTTACAGCCCAAAGCAGGTATGTTGGCAATGACCATCAAAAGCTACCTAAATGAACGCAACAAACCCTTGATGTTTCAACCAGCACACCTCAATTATGAAAAACTGATGGAAGGCAACTCCTACAAAAGCGAACTGGGAGGAAAATCCAAAAAAAGCGAATCAGTTGGCGGATTATTAAAGGCCAGAAAATTACTCAAACAAGAATACGGCCGCCTAACTGTCAATTTTGCCGAGCCCATATTGCTCGATGATTTACTCGACAAACACAAACCCGATTGGCGAGAAACCAAGCTCACCCATAACAAAAAACCCGAATGGTTCAAAACCTTAGTCAATGAATGTGGCAAAGAAATTATGCAGCACATTAATGCTGCCGCCCATGTCAACCCAATAAATCTATTAGCCATAACCCTATTATCGACCCCTAATCATTCGGCAGCCATAGAAAATTTAACCGAACAAATTGATTTTTATCGTAACTTGTTGCAAAAACTTCCCTATTCGTCACGTGTCACAATTACTCAATTAACAACCGAAGAAATCATCGCTCTTGGCATTAAACTTGGCTTTATAGAAACCATTAAACATGAGCTAGGCGATGTTATCAGGGTGAAAAAAGACCAAGGCATACTGCTCACCTATTACCGCAACAACATACTGCATCTTTTTGCTGCCAGTTCTTTTATTGCCATGAGCTTGGTCAATCAGCGTTCCCTACAACGTCGTGAAATTTTACGGTTGATGGGCGTGATTTATCCTTATGTAAAAAAAGAACTCTACCTGCATTGGAGCAAAGAAGAATTCATCGCTTATGGCAGAGAGACGCTAAAAATATTAAAAGAGCTTTCGCTGCTAAAATCCGCTGGTCGCACGGTAGAACGCTTAGCTGGAGGCAGTATTGAAGCAGGAAAATTACGTGTACTTGCCAATGCCTTAATGCAAACCTATGAACGCTTTTTTATCGTCATAGCCGTTTTATCAAAAAGTGGTAGCGAACAATTAACCGTTACCCAATTAGAAAACCTATGCCACAAGACTGCCAGCAAGCTCAATTTACTCTATGGCTTCAATTCACCTGACTTTTTTGATAAATCCTTATTTAAAAATTTCATCCAAAACCTAAAAAAAGAACAGGTCATAGCCACCAATGCGGAAGCAAAAATAATCTTCACCGACAACCTCAAGACATTTTATCTTGGAGCAAAAAGATTGCTATCACGAAGAATTCGTCACAGCGTATTAAATTTATTACAGCCACAAAGCAAGGTGAGCCAAGAATTGGGTCAAGAACCAAGTCAAAACCCAAGCACGAAAGAAATTAAATAAAAGTATTATTTAGAACAATTTAAAGGCATAATAACAACATGCCTAAAATCGTATTATTTTTATTGCTCTGTCTCAGTTTCACGCTCAAAGCAGAAAACCAACAATGCACCAACGCCAAAATAAAAGTGCAAATACTTGGTTCAGGTGGTCCAGAATTGGTCACCAATCGTGCCTCTGCCAGTAATTTGGTATGGCTCAATGACAAGGCCATTTTATTAATTGATGCTGGAGGCGGTTCCAGCCTGCGGTTTTCCCAAGCACGAGCCCATTGGTATGATTTACAAGCCGTACTATTCACCCACTTCCATGCCGACCACAGCAGTGAATTTCCGGCACTTGTTAAAGCCTCATGGTTTGGCTACCGAACGGCTAATCTGCCAGTTTTTGGCCCTTATGGTAACGATTATATGCCATCAACCCAACAATTCTTAGACCGTTTGTTTTCACAAAACCAAGGAGCCTACCAGTATCTTGGCGACATGTATGACGCCGAAAAAACTGATAGCTACAGGCTCATCGCCCATACCATCCCCAACACCCATGAAACACAAGTTATATTCAGCGACGATGGGCTACAAATTTTAGCCACCAAGGTCAAACATGGTCCAATTCCAGCATTTGCCTACACCATAAAAATATGCAATAAAACCATCGTTTTTAGTGGTGACACCACAGGTGCTGGATTTGAAAACCTAAAATTAGCAAAAACCGACCTCTTCATTGCCAACAACGCCATAGCAACCACAGCCAATGAAGCCGCAAAGTCTCTGCACATGACGCCAACAAAAATTGGGCAAATAGCCCATCAAATCAACACCCAAAAACTCATTCTTACCCACCGCATGAAGCGAGCATTAGGCAAAGAACCACAAACCGCCAAAGCCATACAAAAGAATTACACAAACAAAGTTATTTTTGCCAATGATTTAAACACTTTTAAAGTTAAATAATGAGCAATAACGCTAAATATTTAGGGGAATTTTTATAAATTATCGCTTAATAGTCTTATCAAGCTTTCTAGATTTATTTTAATTAGACAAGTTACATTTATTGTTTTGGTGCAGAAGGTACTTGCCCTTTGGCTCGGTTTGCTTGCTATGAGCTTTCATTCCCACTTAGTAGTGAGAATGAAAGCTGTTAGTGAACTTAATGGCGATGACTATTCAAATCCGTGTTTAAAAATAATGTCATTACAGGTGTATACTTGTTGCGGATCTACGACAACATTGAAGACTCCGCCTGGGGTACTAGTTGTGCCACCGTCAAGAGAAATCGTCATAGAAGCAAAATCTTGGTTAAATATACGCCAGCGACCACCACTATAATAGACTCCAATATGATGTGGATTCTGCCCAAATAAAGGCCCAAAGAACCAAGGAGTGGCTTGTGTCACTGTAGGCATGGCACAAGGGTTGCCATTTAGTAAAGGATGATCGAGTATGGTTACGGAACCAGATGTATTTTTAGCAGTACCAAAATGTACGAAGGCATTGCGACTGGCATCTTGAAAATAGGTCATGAATTTTACGTTCGTTTGTATGGGGCTGTTATTGACATTGCCGACATACCATTTATTATCGTTTTTGTAGCCAACTTCTACAGAAGTAGGATTGTATTCACTTGTCCAATAGTTTTTTGCAATGACAATTTTGCTAGCATCTGATGGTATATTTACCAGTTTTAGTGTCGTATCAGTATTGGTTGTGCTGGTGTAAACTTGCAGGTTGTTATTCATATCGGCAGCTTCGCCATAAGGCTGAAATACATGAAACTTAGCATGATTGGGCATGGTTATAAAATCTTGATTAAAAATTCTCCAAATGTTACTACTTCTATAAACACCGATTGCGTGGTTATTGTAGGTATTTATTGAATCGACAACTGGATAATTCCACATGGGTGTAGTTAATGGAAAAGCATTGGCATCGGCATCTAAAATGCTGTCGTTTATTGGCATGACATGAGCGGGAGGGTTATCGGCTTGGGTAAATATCTGTCTATCACCCCATTCATAGGCTCCTGCATCAGTGCCAGGACCTTTGAAGCGTCTTAAACCATCGGCATCAATTTCTGGGTAACCGCTCATGTAGCTAACTGCATAAGCTAAAGCTGTTACAAAGGTTCCTGCTTTATCAACGGCTATGGAAGATTCTTTTAATGCATAATTGACACCTGGTTCAATGAACTCTGGGGGAGCATTGACGTCACTACCGACTAACGTCATACCAGAAATGGTGCTGTGATGAAAGAACACATTGTTGCCTGTACTGGTGGTGCTGGTTAAGCTTCCTGTACTTGGACCAGAATAACCTCGAAAAGTATTGACAATAATATTATTTAAAAATGAAAATGAATTTTGTCCAGCACTTGTTGTATGACCTTGGAAATTTAACCCATAACCATCAGACCCAAATGAGCGCTCTACGCCATCAATGGTATTATTGCCAATAACGGCGTTAAAACCACCGCTTGTAATATTAGAGAGAATACCAGAATTATTGGCATTTGTATTGATGACTGTATTTTTATCAAGTACGCCTGTGAGTAAATTTGAAACGATGCCAACTTTGGTAAAACCTGCAAAATTTTGTCTTAATCGTATCTGCGATGCGGCACCACGAACTTCATTGGCAATAACTTGTGCTTCTAAATTACCAGTACTGCCATTAAAAAAATAAAGGGCTTCACGACTAGCGGCATCAAGATCATTAACTTTTATGTGGTTGTCGTGAATATTGGCTTTCAATAAGCCCGTGCCATTAAGATAAATATCAACCAAACCATAGCCTGTGGAGTTGTTTACTCCCACAACATTATTGCCCTTTATGTTGGCTGTAGCGGTGCTGCCAGATGAAACAGAAGATGCGATTCGAATGCCTTCTTCTTGACCTGAGGCTGAACTTGGGTCGCTCCAATTATTATTAACTATATTGATGGTTGAGCCTGCTGTAATGCTTGCATCTATTAAGGTGCCTTTTTGCATTTCAAAGCCTGCTAAGGTAAAGGTTTTATTGGCTGGTAGAGTGACATTAAAAGTAGCATTTTTAAAAACTGGATGATAGCCTGTACTGGCCCTCAATGCTAAGCCCTTGTTTATGGTAAAAGTTGCAAGACTTGCAACAAGACCATCTTGAGCTACATATACAACTCCACCATCGGGTTGGTTAAGAATACATGTTCCAAGCGAGTCAGAACTTGTGCAGTTGGCAGATGAGCTTGGATAAGTCACTGCATACGAATTTATTGTAGCAGCCCCTAAAATAC
>CAZQMH010000171.1:0-6303 GCA_964594435.1 uncultured Alcanivoracaceae bacterium | reverse complement strand
TAGCACAAATCCAGCTTTTCTGTAATAGATTATCTATTCTCGGACAAGCTCCTAGTCCGTTGGATTTCCTTGAGTAGCACTTTTGTTTTATTATTAGGGTGGCTATTCAACAACCAGTTCTTAGCCTGATTAAATCGTTAAAACCCGTTTACAATCATGAATAAATAAAGTTCATCTTTACATATTCATGCTTTTGAATTATTATTGTAACATGATTAAAAGAGAAATAACCCAAGAATTGAAACAATTAGCCAATGATTATCCGATTGTGACACTCATTGGTCCTCGGCAATCGGGTAAAACCACATTGGCAAAGATGACTTTTGCTGATTATTCTTATTGTTCGCTTGAAGACCCTGATATCAGAAATTTTGCCCAAAATGATCCGCGCAGTTTTTTAAAAAAGTACAACAAAAACGTAATTTTTGACGAGATTCAACGCATACCCGAACTTTTATCCTATCTACAAAGTATGGTCGATGAAAACGACATTAAGGGGCGATTTATCTTAACAGGCTCTTATCAATTACAATTAAGAGCGGAAATAACCCAATCTTTAGCGGGAAGAACAGCGGTTCTCAGTTTGTTACCACTGACAATTTCTGAGGCAACAACCGTTAACAAGGAGATGAGCAGAGATGAGTTGCTTTACCGCGGTTTTTTTCCACGCATTTATCAAGATAAGCTTAATCCGACAAAGTTTTATGCCAATTATTACCGCACTTATATCGAAAGAGATGTTAGACAGTTAATTAATTTTAAAAATGTGTCGCTGTTTGAAAAGTTTTTGAAACTTCTAGCAGGGCGTGTTGGGCAAGTAATCAACTATAACTCATTATCCAATGATATTGGTGTATCTGCTGTTACCTTAAAAGAGTGGCTATCGGTTTTAGAAGTTTCTTTTATTATTTTTAAACTTGAACCCTATTTTGAAAATTTTGGTAAAAGAGTGATAAAATCACCAAAAATATATTTCAATGACACTGGATTATTGGTTTATTTGTTGGATATAGATTCAGGTAATATCATAGGTAGAGATCCATTGATTGGTAATATTTTTGAAAATTTAATTGTACTCGAATTAATGAAAGCACGTTATAACCAAGGACTGAACCCAAACATCTATTTCTTTAGAGATTCCAATGGTTTAGAAGTTGATATTATCTATAAAAAAGGCTCACAACTTATTCCAATTGAGATTAAATCCGCAGCAACATTTAATAAAGTATTTGCCAAATCTATCCATAAGTTTCAAAAACTAACGCCAAAAGCACAAAAAGGATTTGTCGTTTATGCTGGTGATTTTACTGCCAAAACCGAGACTTATTCCATTGTGAATTATAGAAATTGTCATTTGCTGACAAGTAACAAGCTAAAAAATAGCTAAAAATGATTTAACACAGAAGTACTTAATTGCAGTTATTAAAAAACAATGCTAAAATGTGTATAAATCCAATATTTATACACAAGAGAAAAATATGCGAACTAATATTGTAATAGATGATACCTTAATGACTGAGGTTCTTAAAGCTACCGGTCTAAAAACTAAAAAGGAAGTTGTTGAACTTGGTCTTAAAACGCTTATTCAATTAAAAAAGCAAGAAGAAATTAAAAATTACAAAGGCAAGTTAAAATGGAGTGGTGATTTAGCTGAAATGAGAACCGATTAATGTTAATGGTTGATTCAAGTGTTTGGATTGATTTTTTTAATGGTTTCGAGACTAGAGAAGTGATATGTCTTGATAATATTTTAGGGGTTTATCCAGTTGTTATTGGTGATATTATATTAACTGAAATTCTCCAAGGCTTTAGACAAGACAGTGACTATAAAACGGCAAAACAGATATTATGCAATTTGCCAATCTTGCAACTATCAAATGCTAATCTTGCACTTAAAAGTGCTAATAATTACCGTATTCTTAGAAAAAAAGGGATAACTGTGCGCAAAACCATTGATACTATCATTGCAACTTATTGCATAGAGAACAAAATAGAGCTGTTATTCTCTGATAAGGATTTTTATCCTTTTGTAAAGTTTTTGAACTTAAAATCAGCTGTTGAAATTTTATCACAATCTTAGTAATGTTTAATCCAACCATCAGGAGTTAGAAACCTCTAAACTTATGACTCATTCATGGCACGCAATTTTTCACCCCAATGTTGTTGATTGGTTTAGCCAAACCTTTAAACAACCCACTGAAGTGCAAACCCAATCATGGCAAGCGATTAGTCAATGCCAAGATGTGTTGATTTCTTCGCCTACGGGTTCGGGTAAAACATTGGCGGCTTTTTTGTATGCTCTGAATACTTTATTTAGCCAAGAGGACAGCAAAGGATTATCGGTTTTGTATGTTTCACCGCTTAAAGCCTTGTCCAATGATGTCAAAATCAATTTAGAAAAACCTTTGGCACAGCTTAATGCATTGTTTGGTGATAAAACCATTCGAGCCGCCACGTGGACAGGCGATACCAGCCAAAATGAACGCAATAAAATCCGCAAGCGTCCGCCGCATATTTTAGTCACAACGCCTGAATCACTTTATACTTTATTAACCGCTCATTCTGGACGGGCGATTTTAGGCACTATCAAAACCGTGATAATTGATGAAGTGCATGCGGTTGCCAATTCCAAACGTGGGGCACATTTGAGCTTGTCTTTGCAACGACTGGAAGCCTTATGTGTACAGCGACCCCAACGCATCGCTATTTCTGCCACGCAAAAACCGATTGAACGTATGCGTGATTTTGTTTTGCATAAAGAGAACTCGCATATTGTAAATTTGGGGCATAAACGCGATTTGGATTTGTCGGTTGAAATACCTGATTCGCCCTTGAATGCAATTATGTCCAATGAACAATGGGCCGAGGTGTATAAAAGACTTAAAGAAGTGATAAATTCGCACAAAACCACGCTTATTTTTGTTAATAACCGCAGATTGTCCGAGCGTGTGGCAAAAAATTTGGCTGAAATTATAGGTGAAGATTTCATCACTTCGCATCATGGATCACTGGCTAAGGAACACCGTTTAAAAGCCGAACAAGATTTAAAAGCGGGCAAGCTTAAAGCACTGGTCGCCACCGCTTCGCTGGAATTGGGTATTGATATCGGTGATATTGATTGCGTTTGTCAAATTGGTTCGCCTGGCAATATTCAAGCGTTTTTGCAGCGAGTGGGGCGTTCGGGCCATAGCTTGGAT
This sequence comes from uncultured Alcanivoracaceae bacterium, assembly GCA_964594435.1. GTDB lineage: Bacteria > Pseudomonadota > Gammaproteobacteria > Xanthomonadales > Marinicellaceae > NORP309. Next base: position 3,106 of record CAZQMH010000171.1, on the reverse strand, counting down.
AAAACCCCCAAAGGCTTGATGTTTGCCACCACCATTGATGATTTGCTGGAATTGACCGCATTAAAATATGCGGTGCTGAACAAACAATTGGATACCACTTTGTTTCCTCAAAAGCCCTTTGATGTTTTGGCACAACAAATTGTCGCAGAAATCGCCATGGCCGATTGGGATAGAAAACAATTGTTCCATTTGTTGAGCGATAATTACATCTACCACGACATGAGCGAGAAAGAATTTAACCAAGTGATTGCAATGCTGGCAGTGGGTTATGGCGGTAATAGACAACGGCAAACGGCGATGATTTTTCACGACAAAGTCACCGATCAACTGCGTCCTCGCAAAGTGGCACGTTTAACCGCGATTACCAATGGTGGAACCATCCCAGACCAGTTTGATTTTGATGTGCGATTATTGCCCGAAGACATGAAAATAGGCACATTGAATGAAGACTTTTCTTTTGAAAGTTTGCCAGGTGACATCTTTATACTTGGCAATCATTCCTACCGAATTTTAAAAATCGAAACGGGCAAAGGCATTGTTTTTGTCGAAGATGCACACGGGCAACCGCCCAATATTCCCTTTTGGTTTGGGGTGAGCATGTGGCGTTCGGACGAGTTATCCAAGGCGGTGTCGGATTTAACCCTAGATTTGTCCAATATCCCAACTGAAATTGAAACAAAATACGCCATTGCCAACCAAGCCGCCGAACAATTGGTGGCATACGTGGCAAAAACCAAAAAAGTGCTGGGTGCGGTGCCAAGTCAAAAACACATCGTGGTGGAACGTTTTTTTGATGAAAACAATGACATGCATTTGGTCATTCATTCACTGTTTGGTTCACGTTTAAACCGAGCGTGGGGACTGGCTTTGCGTAAAAAATTCTGCCGCAATTTTAATTTTGAACTGCAAGCCGCTGCTGATGAAAACACCTTGATTTTATCATTGAGCGAAAGCCACAGTTTTGATTTGAGCACGATTATCAATTACATCACCCCACAAACGGTCGAATACACCCTTATCCAAGCCTTGCTCGATCGCCCGATGTTTGAAAGCCAATGGCGTTGGAATGCCACCATAGCATTAGCCATCAGACGCAGAAACGGTGGCAAACGTGTGCCAGCACAATTTCAACGCAGCAATGCTGAGGATTTGATTGCACAATTATTCCCCGATCAAATCGCTTGCCCTGAAAACCTCGCAGGCGACCGTGAAATCCCCGACCATCCCTTGGTCACCCAAGCGATACACGATTGCATACGCGTTTTGATGGATATTGATGGGCTAAAACAATTATTGCAAGACATTAAGGACAGCAAAGTTAAGGTCAGTTTTGTCGATGCCAACACACCATCACCGGCTTCACTTGCCATAATCAACGCCCGCAACTACGCCTTTTTAGACGATGCACCCGCCGAAGAACGCCGCACCAATGCCGTTCGCAGCAAAGAATTAAGCGATACACTGGCATCCTATCCCTCGCAGAATTTAAATAAAACCGTTATTCAATCAATTAATTCAACCGTCATACCCTTCAAACGCAATGCCGATGAATTGCACGAAGCGATACACTTTGCTGGATTTATGCATGAGGATGAAATAGGTGGATCAAGAGAGTTTGTGCATGAATTGGTAAAACAAAAAAAGGTATCGTTATTCCGATATAATACTCCGTCATTCCTGCGTAGGCAGGAACCTCATCAAGAATCCCATGATGCAAAAAAGAACACGGATAATTCAGAAGATTCCTGCCTACGCAGGAATGACGAGGAATTATCAATGAATGAGGGTGCTCTTATTTACTTCACATCCGAAAACAAAAAACTCATACAATCCATCTACCAAAAAATAGACCAACAAAACTACACCCAAAACCTCGCCAAACTAACCTTTATGAAACTCGAAACCATCGGTTTCACCGCTTTTGAGGCTTTAAAAGAAATCCTCATGGTATCAGCCAGTAGTTTGTTGCAAGCTTTATTATTACTCGAAACTCAAGGCAAAGTGTTCAAAGTCATTAGAGAAGATGAATACAAAGACAAAAAAGAATACTGGTGCGAACGCCATATCTTGGCACGCATCCGCAAACAATCGCATTACAAAAAACGCAACGCACATGAGTTAATCTCACCAAAAACTTACCAACAAAAATTAATCCACAAACATTTTGCCAACCACCAAGGCATGGATGGTTTAATCGAGGTATTAAAACTGCTCGAAGGATTTTCAGCCCCTGCAAGCATTTGGGAAGAACATTTGCTCAAACCACGGGTAAAAGATTACCATAGCTTTATGCTCGATCAACTCTGTTATTCAGGGCAATTTATCTTCAAACGCATCACCGCAAACACACAAATCAGCAACAACGGCATCGCCAGCATAAAAAACACACCCATCACTTTTTTGCAAAGGCAAAATAGTGAATTATTCCCTACAACCGAATATCTACCTGAGCAACTGACCGCTCAAGGACAAAAAATAATCGAATTAATCCAAACACACGGAGCCATGTACGCCAGCGACATGCAAAAGCAACTCAACTGCATGTTGCTAGAAATCGAAAACACCCTGATTCACCTCATCAAACTCGGTGCAATCTATTGCGATGGCGTCAGTGCTTTGCGATTGTTCTCCCTATCACCAGCACAACGCGGAAGATACGTAAAAAAATCACGCAGTTCAACCTCCTTTTTAGACATGATGGGCAGATGGAGCGTTGCAGCAAAAGTTGCAACATCTGACAACCAAGCCATGGTCAAAATTTTGCTCAATCGCTACGGCATTTTATGCAAAGCCAACTTCACCCAAGAACAACTGCCCCTCAACTGGTACGATGCCGTCTATGAACTCACCCGCCTAGAAGCCCAAGGCGAAATACTAGGTGGCAGATTTATCAAAAAATACTCAGGTATTCAATTTGCCGATAAGGATTTTATTAAACAAAAAGCAGCCAGTGAAAAAGATGAGATTAATATTCATGCAAAAGATTGTTGTTTTACAGATTAAACCGCAATCCCATTGCCCCATAACCAGCATTAAGCTACAATAAAGCATCCGCTAGAATTGTATAGTCATCCTTTTTATAAAACCAGCGGATAAAAACACATTT
>CAZQMH010000170.1:0-6321 GCA_964594435.1 uncultured Alcanivoracaceae bacterium | reverse complement strand
AGCCCTAAATCCAACTTTCCTTCACTACGATTCCTATTCTCGGACAAGCTCCTAGAAAATTCATAAAAAGCCTTATCACCAATAAGGTGACTACGGTTTTTATGACTTTCCTATGTACATCAATTACTTGCACTATCAATCGCATTTCACTATCAGGATTTGGGTTAGATTTGGAATTTTAACATACTTTTTTTAAATCCTCTATTCTGAACGAAATAAAATTTGATTGATGACGAAATCACGAAAAACTTGAGCCACAGCAGGCAAATGATAAGATTTTCGATTGACGATATACCATTTCTTCATAATTGGAAAATTTTCAACATCTAACTGCACGATAGCACCATTATTTAGGTTGCTTTTAACGGTGTGAATCGACACCACGCCTAAGCCAAGACCCGCTTCAACACAGAGTTTGATAGATTCGTTATTGTTAATGGTCATGGAGTCTTTTAAGGCAAGATTGTTGACATCAAGCAGTGTTTTGAAAGCCGAGCGTGTCCCCGAGCCTTCTTCTCGAATAACAAAAGTATGTTTGACCAGTTCTTTTAATTTTATATTTTTACGATTGCACAGTTTGTGCTGTTTTGGAGCGATAACAATGAGTGGGTTTTCTTTAATGACGCTAAACTCTAAATCTTGATCTAATGGTGGTTTACCCATTAAAACAATATCCGCGGTAGAGTTTTTGAGATTTTCTAATACTTTTGAGCGATTGTTGACTTCAAACTTGATTTTAATTTTCGGATGCAGAACAAGAAAGTCTTTAATGGTTTGCACGGCAAAATGACTCAAAGTGCTGGCAACGGTAATATTTAGTGTGCCAAGTTTTACACCTTTGAATTCTTGCATCATCTCTTTGGCAGCGTAGAGTTCATTTTTAATACGAATGCAATATTTTAAAAATTCTTCTCCAGCTTGGGTTAAAGACAGCCTCTTGCCAACATGATTGAGCAAGGGTAGGTCGACCATGTCTTCCAACTGTTTGATTTGCATAGAAACAGCTGGTTGGGTTAAAAATAACGTATTGGCGGCTTTGGTGATGCTTAAATAGCGTGCCACTTCAATAAAGATAGAAATTTGTCTCAGAGTTATATTCATAATTTTAATTTATGTTTTGTATAAAATAATGTGACTTTTATTTATTATAGCTTTCGAGTAAGATGTGTGCAACTTAAAATTCACAAGAGGACAAAAAAATGGATCAATCCAATCGTTATGCTGATTTAACCTTAAAAGAAGAAGATTTAATTGCGGGTCAAAATCATATTTTAGTGGCTTACACCATGCAACCTGCAAAAGGTCATGGCTATTTAGAAACAGCCGCACATGTGGCAGCAGAGTCTTCCACTGGTACCAATGTTGAGGTTTCAACCACCGATGATTTTACCAAAGACTTAGATGCACTGGTTTATGAAATTGATGAAGTCGATGGTGTTATGAAAGTGGCTTATCCACTAGACCTTTTTGACAGAAATGGTACCGATGGTAAAATGATGTTGGTGTCTTTTTTGACCTTAACCATTGGTAACAATCAAGGCATGGGCGATGTTGCGAATTTGCAAATGTTCGATTTTTGGGTGCCAGAAACCAAACTTTATCTATTTGATGGTCCAGCGGTTGATATAACAAATTTGTGGAGGATTCTTGGGCGGCCTGTTGAAAATGGTGGTTATATCGCAGGAACCATCATCAAGCCAAAACTTGGGCTACGTCCTGAACCTTTTGCTGAAGCTGCTTATCAGTTTTGGTTGGGTGGAGATTTTATTAAAAATGACGAGCCCCAAGGCAATCAAGTCTTTTGTCCCATGAAAAAAGTCATCCCATTGATAGCAGATTCAATGAAAAGAGCACAAGACGAAACGGGTGAAGCAAAATTATTTTCAGCCAATATCACCGCCGATGATTACCACGAAATGTGCTACCGAGCAGATTATATCCTCGAAACATTTGGAGAATTTGCTCCGCATGTCGCCTTTTTGGTAGATGGTTATGTTGGCGGACCAGGTATGGTGACTACAGCTCGCCGTCAATACACTTCGCAATATTTGCATTACCATAGAGCGGGTCATGGAGCGGTCACTTCACCTTCATCAAAACGCGGATACACCGCATATATTTTAGCCAAAATGGCTCGTTTAATGGGAGCCTCAGGTATCCATGTTGGGACAATGGGGTATGGCAAAATGGAAGGCGGTAAAGATGACAGAATTATTGCTTACATGATTGAGCGTGATGAATGCCAAGGCCCTGTTTACTACCAAAAATGGTTAGGCATGAAACCAACGACACCGATAATTTCAGGCGGTATGAATGCCCTAAGGCTTCCTGGTTTCTTTGAAAATCTTGGTCATGGCAACTTAATTAATACTGCAGGTGGCGGTTGTTATGGTCATATTGACTCACCAGCCGATGGAGCAACCTCCTTAAAACAAGCTTTTGATTGTTGGACACAAGGAGCTGATCCGATCGAATATGCCAAAGAACACAAAGAATTTGCCCGAGCTTTTGAATCGTTCCCAGGTGATGCCGACAGTATTTATCCTGGTTGGCGTGAGAAGCTCAAAGTGCATAAGTAATATCGCCGTCCTTCGTTCCCACGTCACGCGTGGGAACAAATTAACCACATAAAACCCATGAATATCAGCCAATACAAAATAGAACAAGAACCATTTTACCAACAATTATCCAACGAAGTTGAATTGTACAATGCGGCATACCTCGCCAAATTACCAGTAATGGTCAAAGGTCCAACAGGCTGTGGTAAGTCCCGCTTTGTCGAATACATGGCATGGAAATTGGGCAAACCCATTATTACCGTTTCTTGTAACGAAGACATCACCGCATCGGACTTGGTTGGGCGATTTTTATTGGATGCCAATGGCACTCGTTGGGTCGATGGACCTTTAACTATGGCTGCACGTTACGGTGCAATTTGTTATCTGGATGAAATTGTCGAAGCTCGCCAAGATACCATGGTGGTAATTCACTCCTTAACCGACCATCGGCGAGAACTGTCATTGGATAAAAAAGGCGAATTAATCAAAGCTCATGCCGATTTCCAACTGGTTATTTCTTACAATCCTGGTTACCAAAGCCTAATGAAAGACTTAAAACAATCGACCAAACAACGTTTTTGTGGATTGGATTTTGACTACGCAAATTCGGATATGGAGTCTGAAATCATTCAAAAAGAAGCCAATATCACAGCAGATGTAGCTGGTAAACTGGTTAAGGTTGGGCAAGCGGCACGGAAGCTCAAAGGACATGGGCTGGATGAAGGCATTTCAACACGTTTAATGGTTTACGCGGCACAACTCATCAATCAAGGCATCACCCCAATCCAAGCCAGCAAAATGGCAATGGTGCGACCCATAACCGATGATGAAGATGTGCGCGAAAGTTTGGATAATGCCATTGAACTTATCTTTGGCTGATGGAAACTGAGCCATTAAACAAATACCAACAACGCTTTAAATGTAAGTTTCCGGATGCACTTGAAGCCTTTGAACCGTGTTTAAAAAACGCCCAAAAATACCTCAATGACATTGCGATTTTTGCCTATTTGGATGGTGCTAATTTTTTATGTTCCATAGGTCAAGGTGTGCACCCTGTACTGGTTTACCTGAAAATCATTCCAGAAGTCGCCCAACAATTGGGCACCGATTCAATCAAAATCATTACCGATTATAGCTACAAGCTGGCAAGAAGCCCGAATAAAAAAGCCTTAATCCCTTTTTTGCAATCCTTAAAAACCGTGTGCCGCCGCATAAAAAACAAAGATGATTTGCAGCACTATTTAATTGCATTGGATGAGTTTGTCGAAAAAACCAAAACCGTCATTCATGGGCATAACTCGCTGTATGAATCCTCAGGCATGGTGCCATTATTACAAGCCATGCCACAACTCATCTCCAAACTAAGCATCAAAGGCTTGAGAAATTTTATTGACTACGGTGCTCGCAACTATGTCGATGCACCGGATCAACAAATCGACTATTTCAGCTTGAAATCACACGATGCCAAAAGCATTATAAATCGCGAAAGACAAGGCACCAGTTTTAAAAACAGTGAACACAAGCTCAATATGGCAAAAGAGAGTCTGTGGGATTGTGATTATCCGATGACGGCATTTTCCACCAGTTTCGACCAAATACGGGTGCCTTTGCCGTATTTGGAAGAAGATTTGATAGCCGTGCCAGATGTTTATGAAGAGTTAAATGGCATCAGCGGCATCAATCGCTACCGCACCATGCTAGCACATTTAATGGCGCATCGAAAATGGTCAAGCAAACTCATGGCAGACAACTACGCACCGCAAATGCAATTAATAATCTCCGCCTTTGAAGACGCACGCGTTGATCGGCTTGCCATGCGTCAGTATCCAGGTTTAACCAAATATTTTTTCGCCTTGCACACCTATCCCGAAAAAGGCGCATGTGACACAATGAAAGTCTCAACAATTCGCTACCGAGCAACACGCTTATCACGGGCTTTAATTGATAAAAATTTCAATCCCGAAGACGAACTAATCGAGCAATTTAGAAAAAAATTCAACCAACTCCTTAATAACAAACCCTCATCGACGCAAGAAATGGCAAAGCTGGGTACTCACTATTTCATCCAATCACGCCTTGATAGCGATAGTTTACCCGAAATTTATTTTGACAATACCGAAGTATCTTACCGAGATGACAATCGGTATTTTTGGTTTCATTGCGAAGAATACGACGAAGCCGATGAAGTTGTGCCCAATGAATACCAAAATGAAGAACGCATAATCGATACAGCCGACAGCTTGCCACCACGCTTTTACGATGAATGGGATTATATTTCCCAAAGCTATCGCCCTGATTGGACAACGGTGTATGAAAGACTACACCCCAGCGGAGATGTCAGCAAAATTGACAAACTCATGTGCGAATATGCCGAATTAGGCAAGCGGCTTAAAAGACTGGTTGAACGACTCAAGCCGCAAAACAAAAAACGTATTCGCTTTCAAGAACAAGGCAGCGAACTGGATTTAGACACCACTTTGCGTTCCTTAATTGATTTAAAAAGTGGTCACACTCCCGATTTGCGTATTAATTACAGCACCACCACCGACAGTCGCGATATTGCGGTTCTGTTGTTGCTTGATTTATCAGAATCCTTAAACCAAACCAACCCAGAAACAGGACAAAGCCTGTTGCAACTGTCACAAGTAGCAATAGCCTTAACAGCATGGACAATTGCCCAACTTGGCGATAAATTTGCTATCGCTGGTTTTAACTCCGATACACGCAAGCATGTTCGTTACCAACATATCAAAGGTTTTAGTGAAGAATACAGCCAACAAGTCAAATCCAGACTGGCAGCTATGCAAGCCTCGTATTCTACCCGTATGGGAGCCGCTATGCGACACGCAGCACATTATCTGTCAGCACAAAAGGCAGAAAAAAAATTATTACTCATATTAACCGATGGCGAACCTGCCGATATAGATGCCAAAGACCCAAAAAGCTTAATAAAAGACACAAAAAAATGTGTAGAAGAACTAAAAAACCAAGGCATATTCAGCCATTGTATTTCATTGGATGCGGATGCCGATAATTATGTACAAGATATTTTCAATCATCATTACACCATCATTGATAAAGTGCAGCAGTTACCAGAAAAACTCCCACAAGTTTTTGTTAGCTTGACAAGATAAGTCACAAAAGCAAAAAGAAGCGAATTTTTTTAAAAAAACACATTATTTTGTATTTTTTTAAAGCAGACCACTTGAAAATAAAGACTATAAATGTAAAACAATGTAAAATTGATGCAAATAAATAAATCATTTTGTGATTTGTTTAACAAAAACAAAGATTCTTGGGGAGGAATTGAGATAAAAACTATGATGATTTTCACAAATCTAGAAAAAATTAAAATAAAGGTTTTACTTTTGCTAAGTATTCTTGTTGTCTCTTTGTGTTTTTCTACAGTTCATGCACAGCAAGATAAAAAACCATCGTGGTCAGAAAAACTACCTGAAAAAAAGAAAGTACCAAAAATCCAATTAGACACCTCAATGGATGAAGAGGAAGAAGACGATGACGGCAGAATAAAAATTGATCGCAATTCTATTTTTGGTGATGAAGACGAACAGCAAAGTGAAAACAGCAACGACGACAACGACAACAACGACAACTTGGCAAATGAGCAAGAAAGCAAGGAAAATGATGCAGTAAAAAAAGCTGAAGAACAAAGATTGGCACAAGAAGCCCGCCTCGCCGAAGAAGCCAGACTTGCCGAAGAAGCCCGACTTGCCGAAGAAGCCCGACTTGCCGAAGAAGCCCG
>CAZQMH010000169.1:0-6346 GCA_964594435.1 uncultured Alcanivoracaceae bacterium | reverse complement strand
GGTTTTGCAGAAAATCAGCCAGATTGAGGTTGTTTTTCATTTCACCTTTTTTTAATAGTTCATGCTCTTTATTGGAAAACAGAGCTTTTGCATGGCAGGATGCTGCTAAAATTGGATTGAGTATCTGAATAATTTCTGCTTGCAACTCATCCACAACCATGCCTTTTTTGGCTCGTGCAACCGCAAGTGAGGCAATTTCGGGCAAAGGCATGCTGCCATAATGATGATGAATGGCAAAAATACCAGCGGGAATTCCAGGAATTGCAGCGGCGGCTAAACCGATATGAAATTCCTGCTTGGTTGCACCAAAATCACCAATAATAGGATAAAAATCTTTTTGGTATCTGTCTTTTGATAAAGGCGTTTGGGCAAAAAAATCAAATATTTTCGCCTCGGCATTGGCAGGATGTGCCAATAAGTAGCCACCGCCACCAGGTGAAGACAACAAAGGCTCGCAGACAAAAGACATAAATAAAGCTGCCAATATGGCATCATAAGCATTACCGCCATTATCCAGAATTATGGCAGCGGCCTTGCTTGATTCTTCATTGCCTGTGGCTATCGAGTAAGTTTTTAGCATTGCAAATTAAAAGTTACGGGTCCATCATTGAGCAGACTTATTTGCATATTGGCTGCAAACTCACCGCTTTGGATGGTAAGATTGGTCGTGTTTTGGGCTTGTTCTATCATATAATCGTACAGTTGTTGGCTTATTTGTCCAGAAGCGGCACTTGAAAAACTCGGACGCAAGCCTTTTTGTGTGTTAGCAACCAAAGTGAATTGCGACACCAAAAGCAATGCTCCCTTTATGTCGAGCAAAGAAAGGTTCATTTTAGCATTATCATCGGCGAAAATTCGGTAATTTAGAATCTTATGCAATAATTTATCGGCATTTTCTTGTGTGTCATTTTTTTGTACGCCAATAAATGCTAATATACCTTGATTGATGCAAGCTATGCTTTTATTGTCGACGCAAACTTGTGCGTTTTTTACTCTTTGAATGAGGGCTTTCATTATGTATTTTAGGTAAATTTAAAATTAATTAAAATAAATTGTAAATAAGTGAGAGAAATACGCAAGTAAAAACACAAATGTAAGTAGAACAATTAATTTTGAGCTTTCATCGTTCTCAATAATGAAGCTATTTTAAATAATCGTCCTACATTTTGTAGGTCTTTTACCTACAAAACAAAAGCGTTTTTCCTATTTATTTATAGGGAAAAATCGGGATAATAGAGACATAACTTTAGAGGAAGCAGTTTACAGGAGGTAACTGTTGTGCTTAATACGGAAAAACCTCCCACACAAGGTTTATAGGCACCAAGTTTTTACGTACGGATGGTGAATTTTTGTATACGGATGTTATACGGGGAAAGGGAAAAGGTTAGGATAACCTATGTTTAACCGCCAGAATTTATTTTCTGGCGGTTTTTTTTATCCAAATTTCTTTTTTGCTATCATAAAATAGATTTTAGCCTTACTATTGCATTATTTTATTTCTTCAGCTCACTACCTTGAAAGTATTTATTTTTAATCTCATTGTTCGCCTAAGTCAGTTTTTTTCTTTAAAAAACAACCGACGCATGGCCCGATTTTTAGCCAAAATTATTTGGTTGTTCTCGAAAAAGACTAAAAAAATCACATTAATCAACATCCAGCAATGCTACCCCAAGCTCAGTAGCGAGGAGCAAATAACACGTGCTAAGCAAACCATTTGTGCGACGGCGACAAACATGATGGAATTAGGCTTTCTGTGGAAAAAAAATACCACAGCAGATGATGTGATTAGCAATATTTACGGTTTAGAGGATTTTTCTAAGAGCTTGCAACGTGGCAAAGGACTGTTGCTGGCAGTTCCACATATGGGCAATTGGGAAGTTCTCAATATTTTATTGGCTCAATTTGATAAGTTTGCCTTTTTGTACAAGCCGCCACATGATAAAAAAATCGAAGAATTATTGGTCAAACACCGTGGCAAATCAAAGGCTTTACAAATAGAGGCAAATTTAGCGGGTGTCAGAAAAATAATGAAACACCTAAAAGACCAAGGTTTCGTGGCAATTTTGCCCGACCAACGCCCCAAACAAGGGCAAGGAATTTTTGTACCTTTTTATGGAATTCCGACCTATACCATGACATTATTTAGCAAAATAGCCAACAAGACCAAGGTTCCTGTGTTTTTTGCTTATGCCTTGAGAAGCGACGACGGTTTTGATGTCTATTTTGAACGCAGTGATGAGGCAATTTATCAACCTTTGCAACAATCAGTCACTTACATGAATAAAAAAATTCAGAGCATTGTTGAAAAAGCACCCAGCCAATACCAATGGACCTACAAGAGGTTCAGTATCCAAGCTGATGGCAAAAAGAATTTTTACACAAGCTCCTAAACCCTAAAAAATCGACTCAAAGAACCGTCTCAAAACCATTGGCAAAAATCAGATCACCTTTGACCATGCTAAAGGCATCGCTTATAACACCATTGGCATTTAAAAATTTAAAGTCTAAATGCGAACCATTGACATCAATGATGACCGAACCCAGTTCGGCTAACGGTAACATGTTGCGCATGGCTGGATGAGCGGTAGTAAAATTACTGCCAACCTTGCCCGAACTGCCATTAACGACATAAACCGCACCTGCATGAGAGTTTTGCCCTAAAATTGGTTTGAAATACTGACTCAAACTGTTGCTAATCACATGCAAAGCGGCATTAAAGGTATTGGAAAAACCATAATGCCCATCCAGCAACCATGAGCGTTCATAAGCATGAGAGTGACCCGTTAGCACCAAATCAACGCCTCGTGCTTCCAAAATTGACAAGATGTTTTCACGCATATAAGTTGGTCGTTGTTCGGTATCAGAGTTATGTGTGCCTTTGGTGTAAGGCGGATGATGCCACAAAGCTATCGTCCAATCAGAGGCTGAAACCGCCAAATCATTGTTCAACCAATTGACCATAGCCGTTCTAAATGTTGAGCTTGTTTCCTGCGATTCAAGCACCACAAAGTGAACATTGGCATAATCAAAAGAATAATACGCTTCGGTAGCAGAATCCGCTCCCGTGCTAATGCCATCGGTGTGGGCATTGCTTGGCAACACAAAATTATCGTAATAAACACCAGTTTGGGTTAAGGAATTAGCATTATAACTGTCATGATTGCCAATGGTAGACCACAGTGCTGACTTGCTTAGCAATTCAGGATACATATCAAAAACAGCCGCTTGGTATTGCGTAGCAGTGCCTGTGCCATAGGCGTTATCACCCAACATAATCCATAAATTTGTAGCGACATTGGGCTGATAATTCAAATACGCTTGTTTGACCGCTTGGGCATCGCTGTTTGCCGTGCCAGAATCGCCCAAAACCCACAGTCGAAAAGGCGTTTGCGTCCCATGAGTTGGTGGCATGGTAAATTTATAATTTTCACTAGCACCAACAAAAATTGTAGAAGTCGAACCAATGGCATAATAAACCGTACTTGCCGGTGCTAAACCCGTAAGTTTTATCTCATGATTGTGTTGAAAAACAGCATCTGTAACTGTGTTGTTTAAGTTATTTATCTGAGTTCCCCAAAGTACCCGAGAATCTTCAAAACCTGTTGTTTTCCACTTAATAACAATGGAACTTGGTGATTGGCTTTGTAAATAAGGTAAGCGTTCTAATTGTGGAATAACGCCCAACAATTCAAAATCAAAACCAATATCAGACGAATTTAAAGACCGCTGATGAATTTCAACAGCCAAAACATTTTGCCCAACCACTAAAGAATTAGCAAAAGTCGCAGAAGAAAAATAAGTCGTTTCTGCACTTCCTGCAACGGTGGCACTGGCGAATGTTTGGTAGTCAATCGCACCTGAGGGCATGTTTTCACGTCCTATTTCCACACCATTGAGGTAAACCACCGCTCCATCATCTCGTAGCAAACGGTACATGATTTGGCTATAATTACTTGGACTGTTGAGGTTAAAAGTGTGCCGAAAATACCAGGTTGCGACCCCTGTTTGGTTTGGGCTTTGGTGATTATTTACGGTGGTGGCATTGTTGTTATCGCCAAAACCAAGTTTGCCATTGCCCGCTTGCCAACTGCTGTCATCAAAGGCCACATCCCGCCAAGCCGTGCCTTGATTGGAACCATCATCAAGATATTTCCAAAGCGAACCTTTGGCAACAATGACCTCATTGGCAGCTAGGGCTAGATTTGTTGTGAAAAATAATACTACTGAAATAACGACTCTATTCATCAAATAACCTCATTTTATATTGCTTGGCAGTGAATAATTGGGATAAATTTTATGCAATTGTGCAAGCCAATATTCTGCCCTTTGTTTATGCTTACTGCTTCTTTCCAGCTTAATAATAGTGGTATACAAAGCAATCACGCCTTTATTATAGTTTATGGCTTGTTCTAATAATGTGATTGATTTTGCATTGTGTGACTTTCCTGCTTTTTGGTAGTTTTCAACAGCTGCCAGATACAAACTGACAGATTTTGGCTCAATTTTGATGGCTTTTTCATAGTATTGTGCGGCAACTAACCAATTTTTTTGTTGCTGTTGCATTTCGGCTAAATTGACCAAAGCCATAAAAATTGTGTTTTTGTTGTGGCTCTGTTTGCTTACTTGGCTCAACATTTTTTCGGCTAATAATGTTTTGTTTTTATCGCGTTGCAACAGAGCCTGATGCAACAAAACATCATTTTTATCCACTCCATTTTGCAAAGCCTTGTGGTAATCTTTTGCTGCCAGCACAAATTGGTGATGTTGCCGATACAAATCACCACGTTGCAGGTATAATTGCTTTGCTTTTGGTTTTTTCTCAAGAATCTGAGTCAACTGCTCGATACGTAACAACAAATCAGGATGCGGTACAACATTTCCCACAAAAAAAACCAATAGTAGTAATAGCTTAGGAGCCATATTTAGTTTTATAAGCTTTGATTTGTCCCTGTGTTTCAGCATCATCAGCAAGACACACGATTAAATCATCCAAATTCGCAATGGCAACTGTTGCCAAACCGTATTGTTGCCGCAATTCCTCGATGGCGGACAGTTGAGTATTGCCTTTTTCTTGGCGATCAAGTGCCACCGCAATACCTGCAACCTGCGCCTTGTTCTTTTGGATAATGTCGATAGATTCTCGCACCGAAGTCCCAGCCGAAACTACGTCATCTATAATTAACACCTTGCCTTTGAGCGGTGCACCTATCAAAACACCACCTTCACCATGACCTTTGGCTTCTTTGCGGTTAAAAGCGACGGGAATATTTTCACCAAACAAACGGTAATAAGCCATAGCAACAGCCGTAGCAATAGGAATGCCTTTGTAAGCAGGGCCATAAAGCATATCAAAAACCAAGCCACTGCTTTTTAAAGTTTTGGCATAATACTCAGCCAAAAGGTGCAAAGACTGACCGTCATCAAATAAACCAGCGTTGAAAAAATAGGGAGACAATCGCCCTGATTTTAGGGTAAATTGTCCAAATTTAAGGACTTTTTTCTGCAAAGCCAGTTGGATAAATTGTGCTGCTGTGTTCATTTTATTCACCCGACAATATGTAACACCACAAAATGGTAAAGAGCATTAATCGGTGGTGAGATAATTTTGGAAATCAAACCCGTTACCAGCAAGCCAAAAACAATAAACATGCCATATCGCTCCGTCATAGCAAATTTATCGCCCATTTCTTGCGGTAACAAGCCATGCACCACCCGTCCGCCATCCAAGGGCATCATCGGTAATAGATTAAACACCATCAAAACGATATTAATTTTAATACCTCTTTGCATTACGCCCGTTAAAAAACTAAAGTTACTGGAGTCATAAGACATTGTTGAAAAAACAAGTTTAAGCATAAAAGCCCAAAAAAACATCATCAAAAAGTTGGCAGCAGGCCCAGCAAGTGCCACCCAAACCATATCTCTACGTGGATTTCGCAAGCGGTGAAACATAACGGGCACAGGTTTGGCCCAACCAAATAGAAAAGAGGAACCAGACAACAACAGCAAACCAGGTACAAGCAAAGTCCCAACTGGGTCAACATGACTGATTGGGTTTAAGGTCAACCGCCCCAAATTTTTGGCAGTCGGATCCCCCAATTTGTTTGCCATCCAACCATGAGCAACCTCATGCAAAATAATTGCCAAAGATAATGGCACAACCCACATCAAAATATTCAGTATTAATTTCTGATCCATAACTATTCTTAAAAAAATTTGTGTGATTTTACCACACAGAAAGCTCAAACACCCAAATACTTATCTTTACCTTGACAAAAATTGCCTACAAACACATCAAAGCCAAAGAACGTCCCGAAATTCGTTGTAAAAATTGTGGTTCTCAAAT
>CAZQMH010000168.1:0-6380 GCA_964594435.1 uncultured Alcanivoracaceae bacterium | reverse complement strand
CCAGCAACTAAATCGAGTATAATCGCCGCCTTGAAAAATTAAGCCGTAGGAAAAATTGTGACAACACATATCAGAAACATCGCCATCATCGCTCACGTCGATCACGGCAAAACCACCTTAGTCGATGAACTCATCAAACAATCAGGAACTTTAGGTGATCGAGCCGAAGACCCTAACCGCATGATGGATTCTAACGAACTGGAAAAAGAACGTGGCATCACCATTCTTTCTAAAACAACATCCATCAACTACACCGATAAACGTCACAACAAAAATTACAAAATCAATATTGTAGACACACCAGGCCATGCAGATTTTGGTGGTGAAGTCGAACGTGTTTTAAGCATGGTGGATTCGGTTCTATTATTAGTTGATGCGGTTGACGGTCCAATGCCACAAACTCGCTTCGTTACCTCAAAAGCATTTGAAATGGGCTTCAAACCCATTGTTGTCATCAATAAAGTTGACCGTGATGGAGCACGCCTTGATTGGGTTATTGAACAAACCTTTGATTTGTTTGATTCACTAGGAGCCTGTGATGAACAACTCGACTTCCCCATCGTTTACGCCTCTGCCATCAACGGCTATGCCAACATGGACGAAAATGCTCGCGATGGCGACATGACGCCTTTATTTGAAACCATTATTGACAAAGTCAGTGCCCCTGATGTGGAAGTTGACAAGCCCTTCCAAATGCAAATAACCACCCTCAACTACAACAGTTTCTTAGGTCTCATCGGTATTGGACGCATCAAACGTGGTTCGATAAAATCCAATACACCCGTCACCGTTATTGATGCCAAGGGCAAACTACGCAATGGTCGTGTATTAAAAATATTTGGTTTCAAAGGCTTGGAACGAGTTGAAATTGATACGGCCAGTGCTGGTGATATTGTTGCCATTTCTGGAGTGGACAAAATCAGCATCTCCGACACAATATGTGAACGTGACAATGCCGAGTCCATCACGCCCTTATCGGTCGACAGACCAACAATTTCTATGTTATTCTGCGTCAATAACTCACCTTTTGCAGGACAAGACGGCAAATACCTCACCTCACGCCAAATCAAAGACCGCTTAGAATTAGAAGCCACCTACAATGTTGCTCTGCGGGTTGAAGCCACTGCTGATGCCGACAAATACAAAGTTTCAGGTCGTGGCGAGTTGCATTTATCGGTCTTAATCGAAACCATGCGACGGGAAGGTTACGAACTGGCAATTTCACGCCCTGAGGTCATATTCAGAGAAATTGACGGCAAAATTTGCGAACCCATCGAAGACCTTATGGTCGATGTAGAAACCGCACATCAAGGAGCGGTGATGGAAAAGTTATTAGAACGTAAGGCCTCCATGAAAGACATGGAACCCGACAACACTGGCAGAGTTCGTATGCACTTTCATGCACCGGCTCGTGGTTTAATCGGTTTTCAATCCGAATTTAAAACCCTAACCTCAGGTTCAGGCATTATGACCCATGTTTTTGATCATTACGCACCCAAATACGATAATATTGTCTCGGGTCGTCAAAATGGCGTACTGGTTTCCAACTCAAAAGGCAAAGCCCTTGCCTTTGCACTGTTCAACTTGCAAAAAAGTGGACGTTTATTGGTCGAAACCAACGCACCGGTTTATGAAGGACAATTGGTCGGCTTAAACTCACGCAGCAATGACCTCACCGTCAACCCAACCAAAGGCAAGCAATTGAATAATATTCGAGCAGCTGGTAAAGACGAAGCCCTCATCATCTCACCCCCAATAAAATTATCTCTCGAACAAGCCATGGAATTTATTGAAGATGACGAACTGGTCGAAGTAACACCAGAGTCCATCCGCGTTCGTAAAAAAATCTTAAGCGAAAGTGAACGCAAACGTGCGGGACGTCCACCACGCAAATAAATTTCACCATGCCAACAAAAACTTCTCAACAAAATTGTGACGCCATAAACAAGTTAAAGCTTAATACCGAACGTTTAACCATCACAAAATTTGTTGAGAAGGATATCAAATTTAATGTCGCGCATGAAATGAACCCTCAAATCATGCGTTTTATACGTGACCCAATCAGCAAACAAGAAGCGATTAAACGCACAACAGAAATTGCTAAAGATTTCAATGGTGAGGAACGGCGTTGGGTTTTATTTGCTATTTACTCAAAAAAATCCAATTCTTATGCAGGAATGATATGTTTTCGCTACGAATCTATCGAAAATAACACCATTGAAATCGGCTGGCGTTTAGGGCTGGAATATCAGAACAAAGGTTATGCTACCGAAGCGGCTAAGGCGGTTTTAAACTATTTAATCAAAAGCCTAAAACCACACAAAGTTGTCGCCTACTGCATCAACCAACATCAAGCATCAAAAAATATCATGCGTAAACTAGCCATGCAACAAGAAGCTTGCCTGAAACAATACGCTCAACTAGCTGGCGTATGGTACGATGAAGCCATCTTTGGCAGAATTTTGGACAAAAACAAATAAATTATGTACGAAACACTCATCATCTTCTACGTTCTCATTGCATGTATTGGTCTATTGCTCTATTTTGTCGGCTGGATTAACACAATTTTTATGGCACTGGGCAACCAACAAAAAATCTACGCTTTTAGCATCTTAATTCTCAACCCATTAGCCATCTACTACAGCCTAAAAAACTGGCAACAAGCCAAAACACAAGCCAAGCAACTCATCATAGGTCTGCTGATAATGTGCCTCACCATTATTCCAGCCATTGTCTATTTTAATCAAATCAAGCATCCATAAACCCAATGATTCTGAAATAAATTTCCTATTCTCAGACTATCTCCTGCATATATTTAGAACTTGTATTGGAGTGTGATTCCTCAATTGGGGTTTGGGCAATGGTTTTTTTATAAAAAAGTATTTAATCGAATTCTTGCACTAAAACCCAAGGAACAGCGGTGATTGCCAGCAAAGGTTCATTGTTTTTGCTCCATTTTTTTGCAAAATCATCATGCACTCTGGTCAATTGTTCTTGGGCAATCCATTGTTGGATTTGTTGGGTATCGTCTTGTGCGATAACTTCAGCGACATGAATAATATCTAAATCTCGACCAACAAAAACCAACATACCTTTAGCAAAAAACTTTTCCACTTCTTTATAAAAAACGGGTGCACACTCCCCTTTTAATTGTTCATAACTTTTGACTTGTTCGTTCTTTTTCATTATTTTTTTTGTGCCATCATTTGCACGCCTTTGTACCAAGATTTTATTTCTGACATATTGCTGTCATGCGGATATTTCTCAATCAAACCTTTGAGAATTAATGCCGATTGCTGCTTTGTCTCTTGCTGTTTGTACAACACTTTTGCCAAAGCAAAATAATTTGGCACAATATCTTCATGATACGGGTATTTTATATGAAAATCTTTAACCAAAAAAGCAATATATTTGCTCTTACTAGAATTCAAAGCAAAAGCGACCAGCTTACCGATGTCTGTTGGTGAAATTTCACAAAACTCTTTGCCTGCATCAAACAACTGAATAACGGAATTAAAAGCCTTGTTCAGCTTTCCCGCGCGTAATTGGTTATTGATTTTTACAGCAATATCTTTGTCCGTTTTTTGGTACATTTTTTTATCCATTGCTTGCTTGTACAGGTTTTGCATTGCAGGACTGTTATCCCCTTCTTTTTGTTGATTAATGATAATAGCTAAGGCTCTATCACTCTCACCTTCTTGCAACAAGTCCTTAATAACGGCGACTGCTGGGTTGATTTTAATTGTTTCAACATCCAGCATTTCTTTATCAATATCCGCCAAACCCACATCGGCCAAGTCGAACTCCTTGCGATATTGAAACAAAATATAACCCATAATATGAAAATTAACCACTAACAAAGTATATTCAATAAAAGTTGAGACAACACCATTGATAAAAATAGGAAGATGAGAAATCACAAAAGGATTTATAATTTGTTCATGCAAAACTATTGTACTTATCCAAAACAGCACAAAACCCAAATAAGACAGATGAGTTATTTTGATAATTTTAACAATATTGATGGGATTAATAGCAAACAGCAAGGAATTGGTTAAAGCCAAGCTCATGTATATTGCTGGTGTCACAAATGCAGACACTATCAAAAAATACGACCGTTCAAGCGAAGAATAGCCCAATCGTTGCATTTTCCACAAAACAATTTCGATAACGATAGCAAGTACAAAGACTTTGATAGCAACCGCATTAGTGACAAGATAATTTTGTCGCATTTCAGGCTTCATATTGCCTTGTGCAGTCTGTGCCAAAACATCAAATGCTAATTTATAAGCCATCATAATGATGAGTGGGAAAAGAAAAAGATAAAACAAAACAGAAAACGGCAACAAAACAAATGCCAAAGCCAATGCACCTGTCATTGGCACAATTTCACCGCCTAATGCATAACGAAAAAAGTAATGCAGATTAAATAAGAAATACTTTTTTGTATTGATTTTTTTGGAATTTTTATCCATTGCCTTGCCTATAGTTCAAATTTTAAGATGTAAAAAAACCATCATTCCCCCAAATTCCGATAGTGAAATGCAATAGAAATTTGGACGATACCACCACTTGGGTTGTAGAAAATTAAAAACCATTCTTGAAGATTAAATCCGTGACACAATCAACAGTCGTTACACTTATATTGTAATTGTTAATAATGGAATTATTGTAGCTGTTTATTTTGACATAATAAGTTGCTGGACCCAGTTCATCAATACCACATTCACGGTCTATTTTTGACATCAAATTAATGCCATCGTCATCATCAAATTCGATTAAACTTGTGCCATTGGTTGCATACAAGTTCATTTGGGTATCACCTGTGGGGCCGCTTGTTTCAATTGTCACAGCGGATGGATTATTGGCGACAACTATCTTATACCAGTCAACATCGATCGAGGAGCAAATACTGTGACTCATTGAACTGGATGCTAATGGTACAGAGTTTGTTGTGGAATTATCATTTTCATAACCATCGGCCGTACAATCTTCTACCGTCAGTGTTTGGTTAGCGATGGATACGGAATTACTGCAATCTTGGTTTGTGCATTGCCTATCATTTGAGTATTCTCCATTTGTAGCTAATAGATAACCAACGGTGTAATCACCTGCCGCTAATGAAGATGGGATAATTACCGTACTTTGATTGTTGCTGTAGGTGAATATGCCATTGATACCATTGACGGTTGCAGAACCTAATAAGGTATCATTTTCAGATATTGTGGTATTAGTTGAGGCATAAAAATCTACCGAGATATTGCCAGTAGCATTGGCAAATCCTGCATTTAAGATGCGGTAATCAATGCTTAAATCTTCATTTTTACCAACCCTCGTTTTATTAATGCTCTTATGTGCCTGCCCATCAAACAACTCCTCATACAAGTCAGGTTTATTGGTTGGAGGACGTGTAGTTAAATCGGTTGCCATCCAGGTGGTAATGTCATCTCTTTTGCCTGTTGTTAATAAGGTATCATGGGCAATTCCTGTTCTATTTGATGTCGAGTGGATGCCGACAACGTATCGGTTATTGGATTGAATCTTCCACGAAGGTCCGCCGCTGTGTCCGCCATAAATATAAGCATCGAGTTTAATTCGGAAAGCTGTTGTGCCTGCATTGTCCACATTGTTTTGGTCATAACCATAATACTGAACATTGACCCCTGATGGCACATAGGGCGTTTCACTTGGGTAGCCACTAAAATTCAATGATGCGGCAAGAACGCTATCTCGCCCCATCCAACCTGTACGTTGCCCCATGTTTCTATCCAATGTTACCACACCCCAGTCGTGGTCATGGTTTTGTGAATTTGTCCAACCTGTATAGGAGCGAAGATAGACGCTATGGGCTCCGCCATAAGGTCTGTCAGCACAATAGCCAAAACATTGGTTGGGCAGCACAAGATCAGTTTGTCCAGGATAAACCCAAACTTCATCTGCCCATTTTTTATCACTGTTATCACCATCATCATTTGGATCCCAATTATAAATGCAGTGTCCAGCGGTTGCGATATGAAAATCACCAACCGACCAGCCACTGCAAACATAATAATAATCCGTACCACCGACATTAAATCGCATCACTAATTTATAAATTGTGTTGAAGGGAAAGGTGGTGGTGTTTGTGTATTGAGTTGGTGGCGTGGCAGCTTTTATTGATGAGTCTGGATTTATATTCCAGTCATCCTTGCTCTCCTCAACAGGAATTGTGCCTCGCTGCGGTAAATCAGGCAAAAGAAAGGATTTTTTTGGACGATAAGGTTCGACATATTCTTGTTTTGATTTTATGTCATACTCTGCTGTCATTGTTTGCTGAACAGACTTTGTTTCAGATTCAGAATAAATTGGACCATCTGGGTTAGGTGCTGGTTTGGCTGCAC
>CAZQMH010000167.1:0-6420 GCA_964594435.1 uncultured Alcanivoracaceae bacterium | reverse complement strand
CGCCTGACACAGCGGACGTAGCAGTGGTAATAAGGTGTATCTGTTAAGCTGATTAAGTCTTTTCTTGCTCCCCTGTATATTCTTCTAATAATGACAGTTGTTATGATTGATGATTAAGCTTTTTACTGCGTATTGTCCTGATACTTGTATCATCCGTATGGGTTTACATGAAAAAAACATCAGGAATGTTTTTTTATAATAACCCGCAGGGCGAAACCCAAGGATGGGTGAAGTAAAATCCTTTCCATAAGGATTTTTGATGATTTTTTAGGTGCATTAAGGGCTTGTGCTTTGATTGTGATTTTACTATCTGGATTTGCCGAATACCACAGGGAGCACTTTGCTTTGCACCTCAATTAAGCTGCTTTTTTTAATGTGTTACAGTTTTAAATGGAATCCTTTGGCTTTTAGCGTTATCATGACTGCTTTTTTGTACTCGCTTACTCTATTAACTCAATATCTATGAAATTAAAAACGCTTACGCTTGCCATCGGTTTGATTTTGACGCAGAATGTTTTTGCACAATGTGTGTCGCATATCGCACCAAAATACACACAACAAAGCTTATGTAAAGCATCCGTCAACTCAAAAAAAACCACCATTGATGCCTTAAATTTTATTCCAATAAGCACGGATGTAATGAAGGTCGGTGGCGAGGTGTGTATCAATATGGGCAAACAAATTGTCGAGACAAAAGAATTGTTCTATAATGACAAAAATCAAAGTGTCAAGATAGATACGCCATTAATCTACCGTGACGCTAACCAAATCATAAACGCCAAAACAGCTCAAATTGATTTGGATAAAAAGCAGGCAAATATGGAGCAACTCACTTATTTCATCAAATCCTCGCAAGCCAATGGTTCAGCCAGTCATTTAACAACCAATGACAAAACAAGCCAGTTACAAAATCTAACTTACAGCACCTGCCCGCAAGATAATCAACAGTGGTTTATCAAGGCACAAAATGCAGATATTGACCAACAGTCGCAGATAGGCACTTTTAGAAAAATGAGTTTACGTTTTAAAGGCGTGCCTTTGTTTTATTTTCCTTATGCTAAACTGCCCTTAAACAATCAACGCTTAAGCGGTTGGCTTATTCCCGAAATTCGCAACTCATCAAGAAGCGGTTTTGAGTTAGCCATACCTTATTATTTCAATATTGCTGAAAATACAGATGCGACGCTTATCCCTCGCTACATCACTAAACGTGGAGCCATGCTTGGTGCAGAATTTCGTTACCTTGGTGATAATTATTCAGGTGAACTGTTTGCTAATTATCTCGCCAATGATAAAGAAACTAATATTGATAGAGGCTTTTTTGAATACCAACACCGCCAAAAATTCAGCCAAAACTGGTCATTAAATACACGATTGAACCACGTTTCTGACAAGCACTATTTTGAAGATTTTGGCAATAATGTTTTTGCCACTTCCCAAGCCTACCTCTATTCTTTTATGAACATCAATGGCTTTGGTGACAACTGGCGTTTTAAGGCAAAACTTAATGATTACCAAATTATCAGCAACACCATCAGCCTTGCCGCTCAACCTTACCAAACCTTGCCCCATCTGGATTTTAATTGGTTTAACAATAGCAACAGCACATTAAACTACGGTATCGACAGTCAATGGGATTATTTTTACAAAGAACAAGCCATTACGGCGATGCGTTTGGATATTGCACCGTATGTTGAAAAAACATTAATCAACCGTTTTTCACGCTTTACTCCACGACTTTCTTACCGCTACAGCAACTGGAACTATGATGAAGAACAGTATTCTAACTTAGATGAACTCACCAAACAAAGAAGCCTACCAATCGTATCGCTGGATTATTCTATCTATTTTGAAAAACAACAAAAAAATGGTGGCACCAGCAGCATCGAACCCCGTCTTTTCTACCTGTATGCACCCTACAGAAACCAGCAAAATATTCCACTATTTGACACCCATGATTTAACATTCGGTAGCAGTTTGCTCTACCAAAACAATGCTTTTACCGGTGCCGATAGGCAAAGTGATGCCAATCAATTATCCGTAGGTATAAGCAACCGTCATTTTGATGCCTCGGGCACCGAACAATGGAATTTCTTGCTGGGGCAAATTAATTATTTTCAAGACCGATTGGTGCAGTTAGACAACCGCATTGCCACACGCAGCACCTCACCAATTATCACCGAATTTAATTATTTTTACCGCCATTGGAAAGCAACGGCGAGCGTGCATTGGGACACAGACCTAAACCAATCGGAGCGTGCCTTGCTGAAATTTCAGTACAAAGGTAAAAATAAATCACTATTTAACTTCGCCTACCGCTTTAGACAAGGTAAAATTGAACAACTTGATACATCCGTTGTCTTACCCATTGGTCAAAACAATCGTTTTATCGCTCGTTGGAATTATGCACTTGATGCCCATTCAACAATTGAAGCGATTGCTGGCTTTGAGCACAAAAACTGTTGCTGGGCAACACGATTAGTGGCACGAAGATACGTCATCAACGAACAAGGCGAAATGAACAACGGTCTATTTTTTGAACTGCAACTCAACGGCTTGGGAGCCATAGGCAGAAACCCAAGACGTTTGCTTAAACAATCAATTCTGGGATACTCAGAGGAATTTTAAAACATGAAGAAATTATTATTATTGGCATTATTTTTACAATTTACCACCTTACATGCCGAACAACAACTTTTAGATGAAGTCGTCGCCGTGGTTGACGATGGCGTAATTTTACGCAGTGAACTCGATGCCTCGGTCAATAACTTCATCCAACAAATTCAAGCCAAAGGCATGCAATTACCACCAAAATCAGTACTCGAACAACAAGTTTTAGAACGCCTGATTATGCAAGAATTACAAATGCAGAAAGCCGATCAGGCAGGTGTACGGATTTCTGAAGCTGAAATCGACCAAGCCTTAACTCAAGTTGCCGCTCAAAACAACATCAGCCTACAACAAATGCAAATGGCACTGGAAAATGACGGCTTAGATTTTTCTGAATTCCGCAACAACATGCGCAAAGAATTAAAAACCGAAAAAATCCGCAACGGTCTTGCCAACCAAAACGTCAAAGTCAGCGAACATGAAATTGATTTATTCTTGGCTGACAATGACTCATCACAAAGCGAGGTTCACCTCGGTCATATTCTTGTTCCTGTTGCAGCCCAAGCCAGTGATGAAGAAGTAAAAGCGGCCCAAGAAAAAGTCAAAGACATTTACCAAAAATTAGAAAAAGGCAAAGATTTCTCACAACTAGCCATCAAATATTCAGCTGGACAAAAAGCTTTGGAAGGTGGTGATTTAGGCTGGCGTGCCAGCAGTGAATTGCCAACCATGTTTGCCGACCAAATAAAAATGATGAAACCAGGTGAATTTACCCATCCTGTACGTAGTGCTAGTGGCTTTCATATCATCCAACTCATTGCAGAACGTCAACCACAAAACAAAATGATAACCCAGTACCATGCACGCCATATTCTCATTCAAAATTCTGAGTTAGTTACGCCAGCACAAGGCATGGAAATCATCAATGGGCTCTATGAAAAACTACAACAAGGAGAAGACTTTGCCAAGCTCGCAGAAGAAAAATCGGATGATGTCGCCTCTGCGGCATTAGGTGGTGATTTGGGTTGGTTTCAACTGAATGAATTTGGCAAAAGATTTGGCGATGTCATCAAAAGACTGGATGACAAAGAAATATCAGCCCCTTTCCAAACTTCCGCAGGCTGGCATATCGCCCAAAGACTCGGCGTTCGTGAAAATGATGTCACCGATGAAATCAAACGAGCCAAAGCCAAACAGTCAATTCATGCCCGCAAGATGAACGAAGAAATCGAAGCATGGTTGCGAGAAATCCGCGGGGAAGCTTTTGTCGATATTCGCATCTAAATGGCAAAAAAAATAGCCATAACTTTAGGAGAACCAGCTGGCATTGGAGTCGAGCTGGTTTGCAAGTTATGCTTGCAAGAAAACTTAAGAGACTGCATTGTGCTTGGTGACATTGACTTGCTAACAGCACACATCAAACAAAACCACCTCGCCATCGTCATCAACCAAAGCAAACGCCACCATAAAACGCTCAACTGCCTGCCCATCAGCCTCAAAGCAAAAGCAAAAGCAGGCACATTAAACAAAAATAATGCCGCCTACGTCTTGCAACTATTAGATCAAGCAGCCAATGGCTGCCTCAAAGGTGAATTTTCCGCCATGCTCACCTGTCCTTTGCACAAAGGCATCATCAACGATGCAGGCTTTGCAAATTTTACTGGGCACACCGAATACTTGGCTCAATTATCGCAAACAAAAAAAGTAGTGATGATGCTGCTTAACCAGCACATGCGAGTTGCACTGCTCACCACTCACTTGCCTTTAAAAGAGGTTGCCGCCCAAGTAAACACAACAAACTTAAGCCAAACCCTGCATATTCTCATACAAGATATGCAACAAAAATTTGCCCTCAAAAACCCCAAAATTGCCGTTTGCGGCTTAAACCCTCATGCGGGTGAAGATGGGCATCTGGGAACCGAAGAAATCGAAATAATCAATCCCGTGATTAAACAATTCCAAAAAAATCATGCCGTATTCGGAGCCATTCCTGCTGACACACTTTTCACCAAGGACAAATTAAAAAATTATGATGCCGTGCTCGCCATGTATCACGACCAAGGATTAGCACCGTTGAAATACGCAGGTTTTGGGCAATCGGTCAATCTCACGCTTGGGCTACCATTTATTCGCACCAGTGTCGATCATGGTACGGCATTAGATATTGCTGGCAAAAACTGTGCACGTATTGACAGTTTAGTTGCCGCTTTGAAGTTAACACGAGAATTAGTCAATCATGGCTAAAAAAATACGAGCGAAAAAGAAATTTGGACAAAATTTTCTGCATGACAATGCTGTTATTGAACGTATTATACAAAGCTTCAATCCCAAATCTGATGAAGTGATCTACGAAATTGGCCCAGGACATGGTGCTTTAAGCAAAGAATTAGTCAACTATTGCCAACAGCTCAATGTTATAGAGATTGACCAAGACATAATACCTATTTTAAAAGCGACTTTCGCCTTAACACAAAACATCACCATTCACCACCAGGATGCCTTAAGCTGGAAAATACCTCAAGGCAAAAATCGCATCATTGGCAATCTGCCCTACAATATCTCCACGCCTTTGTTGATTCGATTTTTATACCAATCCCATCACATCAAAGATATGCTGTTCATGTTACAAAAAGAAGTGGTGAAAAGAATATGTGCCCCACCAGGCATAAAAGCCTACGGACGTTTAAGCGTCATGTTGCAATATGCCTTTGAATGCGAAGAATTATTCATCGTCCCACCACAAGCATTCAACCCGCAACCCAAAGTAGATTCACAAATTATTCGTCTAAAAACACGCAGCAAACTACCAAAAGTCAACCTCCAACATCTTGAAAAAGTGGTCAAACAAGCCTTTGCTCAACGCCGAAAAACCATCAAAAACAACCTCAAAAACTGGCTGCAAGAACCCGAACTCATCGCCTTGAATATCGATCCAAAAGCCAGAGCCGAAACTTTAAGCGTGCAAGATTACGTCAACATTACCAATTCACTCACAATACACTGAGGTATTTGGGAATTTTAATACTTCGGTATATAATTGCACAATGAATAAAACACTTTTAAAAATCACAGATTCTCGACGCCTCACAGGGCCCAATTTGTTTTGGCACAAAGCTGGAGCATTGCTTGATGTCAACATAACACATAGTGATAAACAAGCGATAATTTCCTTATGGAAAAAACATTGCCGTAGCTTGCTTGACTCGCTAGGTTGGCAGCAGGAAGAAATAACCAGTCGCAGTTATGCCGATGGTGCCAGCTTAGTTATATCGGCTCCAATTGATTGTCTATATGCAGCCACTGAAATAACCGAAGCAGCATGGCAAATGCTCGAAGATGAAATCAACCACAAAAAAACCGACACCGAAAAACTCCTTAATTTTTTACAAGCAGAAATAGCAAAAGAACAAAACCCCAAACTTATCGCCCTGCAACAAGCCGCAAAGCAAAATAAAGTCAAATTTTTATCCGATGATGACGAAGTCTCTCTGGGTTATGGCAAAACCTGCCAAATTTATCCCGTCAACAAACTGCCCGAACCTCAATCAATAGCATGGACTAGCATAAAAGATATTCCCGTAGCCATGGTCACAGGCACAAATGGCAAATCAACCACCGTTCGACTCGCCAGCTCTGTCGTTAAAGCAGCGGGTCTGTGTTGTGGCATTACTTCCACCGATTATATTCGTGTTGGAGAGAAAATATTAGACACAGGAGATTATTCAGGACCAGGCGGAGCACGCACTTTATTGCGTCACCCAGAAACCGAAACCGCCTTGCTTGAAGTCGCACGTGGTGGTATGTTGCGGG